>NZ_JAPCIZ010000026.1:0-691 GCF_027707725.1 Aeromonas sp. QDB25
CGGCAAAAGTAGCAAGCTACTTTCCCGCTGCCGCTCGACTTGCATGTGTTAGGCCTGCCGCCAGCGTTCAATCTGAGCCATGATCAAACTCTTCAATTTAAGTTTGGTTGCTTCGAAAAGCGGCTCAATGAATTGCTGAATTAACTGCTGCAACTAAAAGTTGCTTTGGTCACTTCATCAGACATTGATGTCAAAAATTGTTTTTGATGCTCGATGCTGTGAGTGCCCACACAGATTGCTTGATTCAAATTGTTAAAGAGCGACGCAGTTTTTGGCTGCTGCGGGAGTGGCATTCTACTCAACCACCTTCTCGAGTCAAGCCTTATTTTCAAAGGCTTTTCGAGGCTACCGACCGGCTTGTTTGCGTTACCGCTTGCCCTGTCGATGGAGGCGCATTATAGGGAGCGAATTCGTTCTGGCAACCCCTCCTCTGCAATAAAATTGTAAAAATCGGCACTTTTTTAGTTATTCATATCCAAGCACAGCTTTTATACAAACTTATCCACAGAAGAAGCTCTCAACGGCACTACAGCAGCCACACGCCATGACTCACGGCCTGCTTAATACGTCAGATGAACAATGACATTGCCCCACTCTGGGCTATATAACACGAACCGCTGTCGTTCAGGCAGAGATAAAGACTTAATATAGAGACTATTGAAAAATCATCGCTCACTTACAAAGTAAGGCA
>NZ_JAPCIZ010000026.1:791-56588 GCF_027707725.1 Aeromonas sp. QDB25
GTAGAGGCAGTAGAGGCAGTAGAGGCAGTAGAGGCAGTAGAGGCAGTAGAGGCAGTAGAGGCAGTAGAGGCAGTAGAGGCAGTAGAGGCAGTAGAGGCAGTAGAGGCAGTAGAGGCAGTATCAGAATCCACCAAAAGAAAAGCCGGGACAAGCCCGGCTTTTTCTTTTATCACTCAGCAGCTGCTTCAGCAGCGGCCGGGCGGTCTACCAGCTCAATGTAAGCCATAGGAGCGTTGTCACCAGCACGGAAACCGCATTTCAGAATGCGAGTATAACCGCCGGCGCGCTCCAGGTAGCGCGGGCCCAGTTCATTGAACAGCTTAGCCACGATCGCGTTATCGCGAGTACGGGCAAATGCCAGGCGACGATTAGCAACGCTATCAGTCTTGGCAAGGGTGATCAGCGGTTCAACTACACGACGCAGCTCTTTTGCCTTAGGCAGAGTCGTCTTGATGATCTCATGACGAACCAGGGAGCTGGCCATGTTGCGGAACATAGCCTGACGATGGCTGCTGTTCCGGTTCAGTTGACGACCACTCAAACGATGGCGCATGACCTTATCCTTCTAACTAAATCTGTGAAACCCGTAATCTGGATTACTCGTCAGCGATGCTGGCGGGCGGCCAGTTCTCAAGGCGCATGCCAAGAGACAGACCACGGGAGGCCAACACGTCCTTGATCTCAGTCAGGGACTTCTTACCGAGGTTAGGAGTCTTAAGCAACTCAACTTCGGTACGCTGTACCAGATCACCAATATAGTGGATAGCTTCTGCCTTCAGACAGTTCGCTGAACGAACTGTCAGCTCCAAATCATCGACAGGACGCAGCAGAATCGGATCAAACTCGGGTTTCTCTTCTTTCTTCTCGGGCACGCTGACATCGCGCAGATCCACGAAAGCTTCCAGTTGCTCTGCCAGAATAGTGGCGGAACGACGGATGGCTTCTTCCGGATCCAGAGTACCATTGGTCTCCATGTCGATAACCAGCTTGTCCAAGTCGGTGCGCTGTTCCACACGTGCCGCCTCGACATTGTAGGCGATGCGAACGATGGGGCTGAACGCGGAGTCCAGCAGCAGGCGACCGATAGGACGCTCTTCATCATCGTTGTGAACACGAGCAGAAGCAGGCACATAACCACGACCGCGCTGAACTTTCAGGCGCATGCTGATCTCAGCATTTGCACCAGTCAGGTGGCAGATTACGTGCTCCGGGTTTACGATCTCGACTTCATCACCGTGAGTGATATCACCAGCGGTAACGGGGCCTGTTCCAGACTTGGTCAGGGACAGAGTTACCTCGTCCTTGCCTTCCAGCTTCACAGCGATACCTTTCAGGTTGAGCAGGATTTCAAGAATGTCTTCCTGTACACCTTCTTTGCTGCTGTACTCGTGCAGTACTCCGTCGATCTCGACTTCAGTAACCGCACAACCGGGCATAGATGACAGCAAAATACGACGCAGGGCATTGCCCAGCGTGTGGCCAAAGCCACGCTCAAGCGGCTCGAGAGTCACTTTCGCGTGAGTCGGGCTAACTTGCTCGATGTCAACTAGCCGCGGTTTAAGAAAATCTGTTACAGAACCCAGCATTGTGTCCTCTCTTTAGAAGCTAGCTTTACTTGGAGTAAAGCTCGACGATCAGCTGTTCGTTAATGTCGGCAGACAGGTCGGAACGCTCCGGCAGGCGCTTGAAGGCACCTTCCATCTTAGCAGCGTCAACCTCTACCCAAGTCGGCTTCTCGCGCTGACCAGCAACTTCCAGGGAAGCTTTGATACGCGCTTGCTTCTTAGCCTTCTCGCGAACGCAGATCACGTCCTCAGGGGATACCTGGAAAGAAGGAACATTCACAACGCGGCCGTTTACCATGATGGCTTTGTGGCTCACCAGCTGACGAGATTCAGCACGAGTGGCGCCGAAGCCCATGCGGTAGACGACGTTGTCCAGACGACCTTCCAGCAGCTGCAACAGGTTTTCACCGGTGTTACCCTTTTGACGGGCAGCGTCGCGGTAGTAGTTGCGGAACTGTTTTTCCAATACGCCGTAGATACGACGTACTTTTTGTTTCTCGCGCAGTTGCACACCGTAGTCGGACAGACGCGCTTTACGCGCACCGTGTTGACCAGGAACGGTGTCAATCTTGCACTTAGAATCAATCGCACGAACACCAGACTTCAGGAAGAGGTCGGTGCCCTCACGACGGCTAAGCTTAAGCTTAGGACCGATATATCTTGCCATCTTCTTTCTCCAACAATCCTAGACCAAGTAGCTACAGCGTTACACGCGGCGCTTCTTGGGAGGACGACAACCGTTGTGCGGGATCGGAGTCACATCAGTAATGTTAGTGATGCGGAAACCAGCCGCGTTCAGAGCGCGGATGGAAGACTCACGACCGGGACCCGGACCTTTGACCATGACTTCCAGGTTCTTCACGCCGTATTCTTTGGCGATCTCACCAGCACGCTCAGCAGCTACCTGGGCAGCAAACGGAGTGGACTTACGGGAACCACGGAAACCGGAACCACCAGAGGTAGCCCAAGACAGAGCATTGCCCTGACGGTCAGTAATGGTCACGATTGTGTTGTTGAAAGATGCATGAACGTGCGCAATACCGTCGCTCACTTGCTTTTTAACGCGCTTGCGAGCACGAGTCGGAGTTTTAGCCATTTTCTACCTTCCCGTTACTTCTTGATAGCCTTGCGCGGACCCTTACGGGTACGAGCGTTGGTCTTGGTACGTTGACCACGAACAGGCAGGCTACGACGGTGACGCAAACCACGGTAGCAACCCAGATCCATCAATCGCTTGATGTTCATGGAAATCTGACGACGCAGGTCACCTTCGACGGTGAATTTACCTACTTGTTCACGCAGACTCTCGATCTGAGCTTCGTCCAGGTCTTTAATTTTCACATTCTCAGCGATACCGGCTGCGGCACAGATGGCCTTGGAGCGGGTACGACCGACGCCATAAATAGCAGTCAACGCAATGACTGCATGTTTATGGTCAGGAATGTTAATGCCAGCGATACGGGCCACTATTCACTCCTACATATAGTAGATAACGACCACCACAAAGCCCGTGAGCGGATACGTGGCGGTCAACCAATACACAACAAAAGTTGGCTGGCTATATTAGCCAGCACAACTATTTGTTGCAAGTACTAACCGTAAAAAATTAGCCTTGGCGCTGTTTATGCTTTGGCTCGCTGCAAATCACACGCACCACACCGTGACGCTTGATGATTTTGCAGTTACGGCAGATTGCCTTAACGGAAGCACGAACTTTCATTGCTTAACTCCGTAACTACGCCGACCTTTAGCGGCCGTAGCCCTTCAGGTTGGCCTTCCTCAGGACGTCGCCATATTGATGAGACATCATATGGGTCTGAACCTGAGCCATGAAGTCCATGATAACTACCACGATAATCAGCAGCGAGGTGCCACCGAAGTAGAACTGTACGTTCCAGGCAGTCATCAGGAACTGGGGTACCAGACAGATAAAGGTAATATAGAGCGCACCTGCCAATGTCAGGCGAGTCATAACCTTATCGATGTAACGTGCTGTCTGCTCGCCCGGGCGGATCCCCGGGATAAAGGCTCCACTCTTCTTCAGGTTATCTGCTGTCTCGCGGGGGTTGAACACCAGCGCGGTATAGAAGAAGCAGAAGAAGATAATGGCTGCTGCATAGAGCATCTCGTACAAGGGCTGACCCGGCTGCAGGACCATAGAGACCTGTTGCAGAATGTCAGCGATCTTGCCCTCGCCCTGACCAAACCAGGAGGTAATGGTACCCGGGAAGAGGATGATGCTGGATGCGAAAATCGCAGGAATCACACCGGCCATATTCACTTTCAACGGCAGGTGTGTGCTTTGCGCAGCGAATACCTGGCGGCCTTGTTGACGCTTGGCATAGTTAACGACGATACGACGCTGACCACGCTCCACGAACACCACAAAGTAAGTCACAGCGAAAACAATCAAGCCCAGCAACAACAACAGCAGGATGTGCAATTCCCCTTGACGTGCCTGTTCGGCCGTAGCGCCAATGGCATGAGGCAGACCGGCGACGATACCTGTGAAGATAATCAACGAGATACCATTACCAATCCCACGCTCGGTAATCTGTTCACCCAACCACATCAAGAACATGGTACCGGTGACCAGACTCACAACGGCTGTGAAATAGAAGCCCAAACCCGGATGAGTCACGAGTCCTTGCATCATATTCGGCAGACCTGTTGCAATACCAATGGCCTGGAACGTTCCCAAAACCAGCGTGCCCCAACGGGTATATTGGCTAATCTTGCGACGGCCGGATTCACCTTCTTTCTTGAGTTCAGCAAGAGCAGGGTGAACCACAGTCAGCAGCTGGATAATAATCGACGCCGAAATGTACGGCATGATCCCCAGTGCAAGAATAGAAGCACGCGAGAGTGCACCACCACTGAACATGTTGAACATCTCAATGATGGTGCCCTTCTGTTGTTGGAACAACTCGGCCAGTACGGCGGCGTCAATACCAGGGATCGGCACATAAGAGCCTGCACGGAACACGATAATTGCCCCGAGAACGAAGAGCAGACGGCTCTTCAGTTCGCTCAGACCACCTTGTGCTTTAACATCCAATCCTGGTTTCTTAGCCATTGTACTGATTATTCCTCGATTTTACCGCCAGCGGCCTCGATGGCTGCACGTGCACCCTTGGTGACGGACAGACCACGAACGGTCACAGCACGGTCAATGTTGCCAGACAGAACAACTTTAGCGAACACGATGTTTTTGGTAATAACACCGGCTTGCTTCAGAGTGCTCACGTCGACCACATCACCTTCTACCAGGGCGATTTCGTTCAGGCGCACTTCGGCAGAAACCAAAGATTTGCGAGAGAAGAAACCGAACTTCGGCAGACGGATTTTCAAAGGCATCTGGCCGCCTTCGAAACCGTTGCGGACCTTGCCGCCACCGGAACGAGAGGTCTGACCTTTAACACCACGACCACCGGTCTTGCCCAGACCAGAACCGATACCACGGCCCGGACGGTGCTTGACGCGCTTGGAGCCAGCGGCCGGAGACAGAGTATTCAGACGCATGCTTAGCCCTCCACCTTAACCATGTAATAAACCTGGTTGATCATGCCGCGTACGCAGGGAGTATCTTCCAGCTCAACGGTGTGACCAATGCGACGCAGACCCAGACCACGCAGAGTCGCCTTGTGCTTTGGCAGACGGCCGATAGAGCTGCGAGTTTGAGTTACTTTTACAGTGTTAGCCATGTCGCATTACCCCAGAATTTCTTCAACGCGTAGACCACGCTTGGCCGCGATCTGTTCCGGTGATTGACCGTGAACCAGAGCGTCGACAGTTGCGCGAACAACGTTGATTGGGTTGGTGGAACCGTAGGTCTTGGCCAGCACGTTGTGGATACCAGCAACTTCCAGTACGGCACGCATGGCGCCGCCTGCAATGATACCAGTACCTTGGGAGGCCGGCTTCATGAACACGGTGGAACCAGAGTGAACGCCACGCACCGGGTGGTGCAGGGTGCCGTTGTTCAGCTCAACCTTGTTCAGGTTACGCTTAGCCTGTTCCATCGCCTTTTGAATGGCGGCCGGAACTTCACGGGCCTTACCGTAACCGTAACCTACACGGCCGTTACCATCACCCACCACGGTCAACGCGGTGAAGGACATGATACGACCACCTTTAACAGTTTTCGAAACACGGTTTACTGCAATGAGCTTTTCTTGCAGTTCGCCGGCTTGAGATTCGACTTTAGCCATCTTCGACTCCTAGCTTAGAACTGAAGACCAGCGTCACGAGCAGCGGCAGCCAGAGCGGCTACACGACCGTGATACTTGAAACCGGAACGATCGAAAGATACGTTCTGAACGCCTTTGGCAATAGCACGCTCAGCGATAGCCTTACCTACAGCGGTAGCAGCATCTGCGTTACCGGTGTATTTCAGAGCTTCACTGATGGCTTTCTCTACTGTGGAAGCAGAGGCCAGAACTTCGGAACCGTTGGCTGCAATAACCTGCGCATAGATATGACGCGGGGTACGGTGAACAACCAGACGGGTAGCTCCCAGTTCCTGCATCTTTTTCCGAGCACGAGTAGCACGACGGAGACGAGCTGCTTTCTTGTCCATAGTGTTACCTTACTTCTTCTTAGCTTCTTTAGTACGCACTTGCTCGTTGGCATAGCGTACACCCTTGCCCTTGTAGGGCTCCGGAGCGCGGTAAGCACGGATATCGGCGGCGACTTGGCCAACCAGCTGCTTGTCCACACCACGCAGAACGATCTCGGTGGCGGACGGACATTCAGCGGTGACACCAGCCGGCAGCGCATGCTCTACCGGGTGAGAGAAGCCCAGTGCCAGCGCAACAGCATTGCCCTTGATGGAGGCTTTGTAACCTACACCAACCAGCTGCAGCTTGCGCTCGAAGCCTTGGGTAACACCGACTACCATGTTGTTGACCAATGCACGGGCAGTACCGGCCTGAGCGTCAGCACCAGCGATGCCATCGCGCGGGGCGAACTTCAGTACATTGTCTTCTTTGGTCACTTCTACACCGGCGTGGATGGAACGAACCAGGGAACCCTTGCCACCTTTGATGGACAGTTCTTGGCCGTTCAGAGTCACCTCTACGCCAGCAGGAATAGTGACGGGTGCCTTAGCAACGCGAGACATTTCCGACCTCCTATTAAGCGACGTAGCAGATGATCTCACCACCCATGCTTGCCTTGCGGGCAGCACGGTCGGTCATCACACCTTTAGACGTGGACACGATAGCAACACCGAGACCGCCCATGACTTTCGGCAGATCAGTAGTGCGCTTGTAAATACGCAGGCCGGGACGGCTCACGCGTTGGATCAGTTCTACAACCGGCTTGCCCTGGAAATACTTCAGTTCGATTTCCAGTTCCGGTTTCACGTCACCAGCTACGTTGTAGCCAGCGATGTAACCTTCTTCTTTCAGCACTTTGGCGATAGCCACTTTCAGCTTGGAAGAAGGCATGGAAACCGCAACTTTGCTCGCCGCCTGACCGTTACGGATGCGGGTCAGCATATCCGCGATCGGATCTTGCATGCTCATAGTCTAACTCCCGAGATTCTTACCAAGAGGCCTTTTTGAGGCCCGGAATTTCGCCCTTCATGGCATGCTCACGCACCTTGATGCGAGAGAGGCCAAACTTCCGCAGGAAACCGTGCGGACGACCAGTGATGTTGCAACGGTTACGCTGGCGGGACGGACTGGAATCACGGGGCAGCTGTTGCAGTTGCAAGACAGCATCCCAACGCGCTTCTTCAGAAGCGTTCATATCAACGATGATAGCTTTCAGCTCGGTACGCTTGGTCGCGAACTTGGCTGCCAGCTTCGCACGCTTTGCTTCACGTGCTTTCATGGATGTTTTAGCCATAACCCTAACCTTACTTGCGGAATGGGAAGTTAAAGGCAGCCAGCAGAGCACGGCCTTCTTCGTCGGTATTCGCGGAAGTGGTGATGGTGATATCCAGACCACGGACGCGATCGACCTTGTCATAGTCGATTTCCGGGAAGATGATTTGCTCACGCACGCCCATGGAGTAGTTACCACGGCCATCGAACGCCTTGGCGTTCAGACCACGGAAGTCACGGATACGCGGTACGGAGATGCAAATCAGCCGTTCCAGGAACTCCCACATACGCTCGCCACGCAGGGTTACTTTACAACCTATCGGGTAGCCTTCACGAATCTTGAAGCCCGCAACAGATTTGCGTGCTTTGGTGATCAGCGGCTTCTGACCGGAAATGGCAGCCATATCGGCAGCAGCATTTTCCAGCAATTTCTTGTCAGAGATCGCTTCACCAACACCCATGTTCAGGGTGATTTTCTCGATCCGAGGGACTTGCATGATAGTCTTGTAACCGAACTGCTTGGACAGTTCATTTACTACATCGGATTTGTAGTAATCATGCAGTTTCGCCATCGTTAAACTCCAATTACTTCACAAGTTCGCCGGTGGATTTGAAGAAACGGACTTTCTTGCCGTCTTCAATCCGGAAACCAACGCGGTCAGCCTTGCCAGTGGCAGAGTTGAACAGCGCGACGTTAGATACATCGATGGGGGCTTCTTTGGTGACGATGCCGCCAGCCTGACCCAGTGCGGGTACCGGCTTTTGGTGTTTCTTCACCTGGTTGATGCCTTCCACGATTACCTTACCTTTTGCAATCAGGACTTGAGTGACTTTGCCACGCTTGCCCTTGTCTTTGCCGGTAAGAACAATTACTTCGTCTTCGCGACGGATTTTAGCTGCCATCGTTCGACTCCTTACAGTACTTCGGGTGCCAGGGACACAATCTTCATGAACTTCTCGTTACGGAGTTCACGGGTCACCGGGCCAAAAATACGAGTACCGATTGGCTGTTGGTTGTTGTTAAGCAACACAGCCGCATTGTTGTCGAAACGGATGACAGAGCCGTCCGGACGACGAACGCCTTTACGGGTGCGTACGACCACCGCGTTATACACATCACCTTTCTTCACTTTACCGCGAGGAATGGCTTCCTTGATGGAAACCTTGATGATGTCGCCGATGCCGGCATAACGGCGGTGCGAACCACCCAGAACCTTAATACACATTACACTGCGAGCGCCGGAGTTGTCGGCAACACCCAGCATACTTTGCATCTGGATCATCTTAGTGCTCCGCTTTGTTTACTTCTTATCCCTGATGGGATCTGGCTGCCTTCAAAAGGCGCGAAACTATAACACAGCTATTTTTGAAAAGGTAGCCTAAAAAACAAACGGCCCCGATGGGGGGCCGTTTGGGCTAAAAAGTACCGAATTAGGCCTTTTCTACGACAGCAACCAGGGTCCAGGACTTGGTCTTGGACAGCGGGCGGCACTCGCGGATTTCCACGAGATCGCCAGCCTTGCACTCGTTGTTCTCGTCATGCACGTGCAGCTTGGTAGTACGCTTGATGATCTTACCGTAGATCGGGTGCTTTACCTTGCGCTCGATAGCGACGGTGATGGACTTGTCCATCTTGTCGCTAATTACACGACCTTGCAGAGTACGGATCTTGTCAGTCATTACGCACCTGCCTTCTCAGTCAGTACAGTCTTGATACGTGCGACGTCACGACGCACTTGTTTCAGAGTGTGAGTCTGAGCCAGCTGGCCGGTGGAAGCTTGCATGCGCATGTTGAATTGCTCACGCAGCAGACCCAGCAGCTCCTGGTTCAGTTCTTCGACGCTCTTTTGACGCAGATCTTGGGCTTTCATCACATCACCGTCTTAATTACGAAAGTGGTCTGAACAGACAGCTTAGCTGCGGCCAGGGCAAACGCTTCACGCGCCAGAGCCTCAGGTACACCATCCATCTCGTACAGAACCTTGCCAGGCTGGATCGGGCAAACCCAGTATTCCACGTTACCCTTACCTTTACCCATACGAACTTCGAGGGGCTTTTCGGTGATGGGCTTGTCCGGGAACACACGGATCCAGATCTTGCCTTGACGCTTAACGTGACGGGTCATGGCACGACGGGCTGCTTCGATTTGACGAGCAGTCAGTTGACCACGAGATGTCGCCTTCAGGCCAAAGGTACCGAAGGATACTTCGTTACCGGCATTGGCCAGACCGCGGTTACGACCCTTGTGGGTCTTGCGGAATTTAGTACGCTTAGGTTGCAACATTTACCGAATCTCCTTACTTGGCAGCGCGGCGCTTGTTGTCACGCTTGGGCTTCGCAGGAGCTTGCTCTTGAGCAGCGGCAGCATTGACTGCAGCCAGACCGCCCAGAACTTCGCCCTTGAAGATCCAAACTTTAACGCCGATCACACCGTAAGTGGTGTGGGCTTCAGAAGTTGCGTAGTCGATGTCGGCGCGCAGGGTGTGCAGGGGCACACGACCTTCACGGTACCATTCGGTACGCGCGATTTCAGCGCCGCCCAGACGACCGGAAACTTCCACTTTGATGCCCTTGGCACCCAGGCGCATGGCGTTCTGTACGGCGCGCTTCATAGCACGACGGAACATTACGCGACGCTCCAGCTGGGAAGTGATGCTGTCGGCAACCAGTTTGCCATCCAGCTCCGGCTTGCGGACTTCGGAAATGTTGATCTGAGCAGGCACGCCAGCGATTGCGGCTACAGCTTTGCGCAGTTTTTCAACGTCTTCGCCTTTCTTGCCGATCACGACACCCGGACGAGCGGTGTGAATGGTCACACGGATGCTCTTGGCCGGACGCTCGATAGTGATCTTGGACAAGGAAGCGTTTTTCAGCTCCTTGGTCAGGAACTGGCGTACTTGGAAATCGCTGTACAGGTTGTCAGCGAAGTCTTTGGTGTTCGCGAACCAGGTAGAATTCCAAGGCTTGGTAATACCCAGGCGAATGCCATTAGGATGTACTTTCTGACCCATTGCTTATCTCCCAGCCTTAGCGTCGGATACCACTACAGTGATGTGAGCGGTACGCTTGAGGATACGATCCGCGCGACCTTTGGCACGCGGGCGGATGCGCTTCATGGAGGGACCTTCGTCTACCATGATGGTGGCAACACGCAGGGTGTCGATATCGGCACCTTCGTTGTGCTCAGCGTTGGCAATGGCAGATTCCAGCACTTTCTTCACCAGAACAGCAGCCTTTTTCGGGCTGAAGGTCAGGATGTTCAGAGCCTTGTCTACGGACAGACCACGTACTTGATCGGCTACCAGACGAGCTTTCTGGGCAGAAGTACGGGCATAACGGTGTTTAGCGATAGCTTCCATCATTTATCCCTTAGCGCTTCTTAGCCTTCTTATCAGCAGCATGGCCGCGATAAGTACGAGTCGGTGCGAATTCACCCAGTTTGTGACCGATCATTTCTTCGGTAACGAAAACCGGAACGTGCTGACGACCATTATGGACAGCGATGGTCAAACCGATCATGTTCGGGATGATCATTGAACGACGGGACCAGGTCTTAACCGGCTTTTTATCCCCGCTTTCCACCGCTTTCTCTACCTTCTTCAGCAAGTGCAGGTCGATAAATGGACCCTTCTTGAGAGAACGTGGCATGGTGATTCCTCTATGTTAACAATTACTTGTTACGACGACGTACGATGTACTTGTCGGTACGCTTGTTCTTACGGGTCTTGAAGCCCTTAGCCTTCTGGCCCCATGGGGACACAGGCTGCATGCCCTTGTTACGACCCTCACCACCACCGTGCGGGTGATCAACCGGGTTCATCGCCATACCGCGAACGGTCGGACGAATACCACGCCAGCGGTTAGCACCGGCTTTACCCAGTTGACGCAGCATGTGCTCGGAGTTACCCACTTCACCGATGGTAGCGCGGCACTCGGCCAGAACTTTACGTACTTCGCCGGAACGCAGACGCAGAGTTACATAGTTACCTTCACGAGCCAGGATCTGGATGAAAGTACCAGCGGAACGAGCCAGCTGGGCACCTTTACCAGGCTTCATCTCAACGGCGTGAACGGTAGAACCGACCGGGATGTTGCGCATCGGCAGGGTGTTACCTACCTTGATGGCAGCATCAGCACCAGAGGCGATTGCATCACCAGCTTTCAGGCCTTTCGGAGCCAGGATGTAACGACGCTCGCCGTCTGCATACAGCACCAGGGCGATGTTTGCGGTACGGTTAGGATCGTATTCCAGACGCTCAACTTTGGCCGGAATGCCGTCTTTGTCGCGCTTGAAGTCGATCAGACGGTAGTGTTGCTTGTGACCACCACCGATATGACGAGTGGTGATACGACCGTTGTTGTTACGGCCACCGGACTTGCTTTTGCTGTCCAGCAGAGCGGCGAAGGGCTTGCCCTTGTACAGCTCTTGGTTGACGATCTTGACGACGTGGCGGCGGCCCGGAGAAGTAGGCTTGCACTTAACGATTGCCATTTTTCAGAACTCCTCTTACTCGGCTGCGCCCATGAAGTCGATGTCCTGACCAGCTTTCAGGGTCACATAAGCCTTTTTCCAATCGGAACGACGGCCTACGCGTGCACCTGCGCGCTTGGTCTTACCCTTCATGTTCAGGGTACGGACGGTCTCAACTTCGACCTCGAACAGTTTCGCAACTGCAGCTTTGACTTCCGCCTTGGTGGCATCAACAGCAACTTTGAACACGATAGTGTTCTGCTTTTCTGCGACCATGGTGCTCTTTTCAGAGATGTGCGGAGCCTTCAGAACTTTCAGCAGACGCTCTTCACGGATCATGCCAGCATCTCCTCGATTTGCTTAACTGCGTCAGCAGTCATCAGAACCTTGTCGAAAGCGATCAGGCTGACCGGGTCGATACCGGCAACGTCACGCACGTCAACTTTGTACAGGTTACGAGCAGCCAGGAACAGGTTCTCATCGACTTCAGCAGTCACGATCAGAACGTCAGTCAGTTCCATTTCTTTCAGCTTGGCGATCAGTTCTTTGGTCTTCGGCGCTTCGATGCCGAACTTCTCAACAACGATCAGGCGCTCTTGACGTACCAGCTCGGACAGGATGCTACGGATAGCGCCGCGGTACATCTTCTTGTTTACTTTCTGGCTGTGATCTTGCGGCTTAGCAGCAAAGGTCACACCACCGGAACGCCAGATGGGCGAACGGATGGAGCCAGCACGGGCACGACCAGTACCCTTCTGACGCCACGGCTTTTTGCCGCCACCAGACACTTCAGAGCGAGTCAGCTGCGCACGAGTACCCTGACGGGCACCAGCGGCATATGCAACGACAACCTGGTGAACCAGAGCTTCGTTGAATTCGCGCCCGAAGGTAGTCTCGGAAACTTCAAGAGCGCTCTTGGCGTCTTTCATTACCAATTCCATTACTATCTCCTCAGACGTTACGCTTTGACGGCAGGTTTGACGATCACGTTGCCGTTGGTTGCACCCGGTACTGCGCCTTTGATGAGCAGCAGGTTGCGTTCAGCGTCAACACGAACCAGTTCCAGGTTCTGAGTCGTTACACGCTCAGCACCCATGTGACCAGCCATCTTCTTGCCCTTGAATACACGGCCCGGGGTCTGGTTTTGACCGATGGAGCCAGGTACACGGTGGGACAGGGAGTTACCGTGGGTCATATCCTGGGTACGGAAGTTCCAGCGCTTAACAGTACCGGCAAAACCTTTACCCTTGGATGTGCCGGTAACGTCTACCAGCTTAACGTCAGCGAGAAGATCTACTTTCAGCTCGCTACCAACAGTGAAAGTTTCACCGTTGTTCAGGCGGAATTCCCACAGACCGCGACCGGCTTCTACACCAGCTTTGGCGAAGTGGCCAGCTTCCGGCTTGGTTACGCGGCTGGCTTTCTTGGCGCCAGTGGTAACCTGAATAGCGTTGTAGCCGTCGGTTTCTACAGATTTGACCTGAGTTACACGGTTAGCTTCAACTTCGATAACAGTCACCGGGATAGAAACGCCATCTTCAGTGAAGATGCGAGTCATACCCACTTTGCGACCTACAAGACCGATTGTCATTGTTATCAACCTCTTTCCGTAATTAACCCAGGCTGATCTGGACGTCTACACCAGCTGCCAGATCCAGACGCATCAGAGCGTCTACGGTCTTGTCAGTCGGCTCAACGATGTCTACCAGACGCTTGTGAGTGCGGATCTCGTACTGATCACGCGCGTCTTTGTTGACGTGCGGGGAGATCAGAACGGTGAAACGCTCTTTGCGAGTCGGCAGCGGGATAGGACCGCGAACCTGCGCGCCAGTGCGCTTAGCAGTTTCAACGATTTCCGCAGTGGATTGATCGATCAGGCGATGATCAAAAGCCTTCAGGCGGATACGGATTCTTTGGTTCTGCATTGACAGAGCTCCAATAGATAAAAGAACATAAATCAACACCGCCCGACCGGACTACTCCCGCCAGAGGTGTGATTTTTCACGTTTCCTCCCATATCGGGAGGACTGTATGGCTGGCAACTCGTAAACGGGAAGCTCAGCAAGCAGACATATCGTCTGGCTGCCTCATGGGCAAGCGGAGGGGATTATACGGATTTTTTCCACTCACGCAAGTGAAGGCGGACAGATTGTGCGCAATGTTGTGTGGCGGATGGATCTCCTTACGATCGGCCCATCGCCCTCGGCAAGATGGTAACGACAATGTTGCAAACAGGCTGATAGACTGCGCCCTCGCCCCTGTCTGCGGAACCCATCCCATGCTCAAGAATCAGAAGAAAGCCTACCAGTACGGGCTCTGTGCCGTCGCCCTCTGGTCCACGGTGGCCAGCGCCTTCAAGATCTCCCTCGCCTACTTTGAACCGGTACAGCTGCTGCTGGTCGCGGCCTGCACCTCGACCCTGACCCTGGGGTGCATAGTGGCCTGTCAGGGCAAACTGCCGCTACTGCTCGACTACATCAAGAGTCGCCCCCTCTACTACCTCGCTCTCGGGGTCCTGAACCCCTTTCTCTATTACCTGCTGCTGTTCAAGGCATATGATCTGCTGCCCGCCCAGCAGGCGCAGACTCTCAACTACACCTGGGCCATCACCCTCAGCCTGCTGGCCGTTCCCTTCCTCGGTCAAAAGCTGCGCCGCCGCGATGGCGTCGCCATCGTGCTCGGCTATTTCGGCGCCCTGGTGATCGCCACCAGGGGGGACGTGTTCGGTCTGCAGTTCGACAGCCCCCTCGGCGTCACGCTGGCGCTGGTGTCGACCCTGATCTGGGCCGGTTACTGGATCCTCAACACCCGCAATCAGGGGGACCCCGTCGTCAGCCTGCTGCTCGGCTTCCTCATCAGCCTGCCCTTCATCATCGTGGCGACCTGGTTGCTCTCGGACTTTGCCATGACCGCCTGGCAGGGATGGGCTGGCGCCATCTATGTGGGGCTGTTCGAGATGGGTTTCGGTTTCGTGCTCTGGCTGATGGCCCTGCGCCACGCCACCAACACGGCCCCCATCAGCAACCTTATCTTCATCTCGCCGTTTGCCTCTCTGGTGCTGCTCAACCTGTTGATCGGCGAAACCATTCACCCGGCAACCCCCATCGGGCTGGTTCTCATCGTCGCCGCCCTGCTTATCCAGCAACTCAAATATGGCAAGCGCTACCGCAAGGTGAGCGACCCCCACCCCTGACAGACAAAGGGCGTATCCCTCGATACGCCCTGCTTTCAATCCATCCACTCCAGCGGCTGGTTCTTGGGTAGCCGGATCTCCACCTGCAAGCCCCCCAGTTCGGAGCGCCCCAGCCTGATGGTGCCGTGATGCTGGGAGACTATCTTGGCAACGATGGCCAGCCCCAGCCCACTCCCGCCACCGGTGCGCGCCACATTGCCCTGGGTGAAGGGCTTGAGCACCCGGGAGTAGTCCTCTTCTGCGATCCCCGGGCCATTGTCGGAGAGTCGCAGCCGCACCCAGTGGCCATCATCCCTGAGCTCGGCCTGCAACCGGGTCGCACCATAGCGCAGGGAGTTGCCCGACAGATTGTTGAGGATACGGCGAATGCTGATGGGATGGCAGGCCACACGCACCGCCTCCTCCGGCAGGAGCAGCTCCACTTCCAGTCCCTGATCGGTCTGCATCAGCAACGCATCGTGAATGAGCTGGGTCAGGTCGACGGGCCGGGCATCGAGCCCCTCGTTCGGGCGAATGTAATCGATGAACTGATCAATGATGCCGTTCGACTCATCGATATCCGCATTGATGCTCTCCTTGAGGTACTCATCCCCCGAGGACATCATCTCGGTTGCGAGACGAATACGGGTGAGAGGGGTGCGCAAATCGTGGGATACCCCGGCCATCATCAGGTTGCGCTCCTCGATCAGCCCCTTGATGGAGCTCGACATGTGGTTGAAGGTGCGGGTCAGGCGGCGCACCTCCCGCGAGCCCTGCTCCCCCAGGGCATCGGGAAAGTTGCCGCGCGCCACCGCCACGGCCCCCGCTTCCAGATCCTCCAGCGGTCGCACCAGCTGACGGGCAAAACGCCAGGCTGCAAACAGGGTCACCACCAGCAAGACGCTCATATAGAGGATGAGCGGTTCGATGTCGTCATCTTCAATTTCAGTCAGGGGAATGCGCACCCACATCTGGCTGGCCTGGGGAGGCTGGATCCAGATGATATAGTGATCCTGGATTTCAACTCTGACCCTGGTATCCCCTTTCAATTCGCGGCTGATGCTCTGCTCCAGATAGGGGTAGGGCTTGGAATCATTCAGCCCGTGCTGCTCCGCCTCGCTCTGGGTATAGATGTCGCTGCCAGTGGTCACATAGACCAGCGCCTCGGCATCTTCACTGAGCGCCAGCTGGTTGTTGTCCACCGGGAAGATGAGTTTGACCTGGTTTGCCAGCAAGTGGCTGATCTGCTTGACGGTCGGCGCCAGCAGGTAGTTGTAGAAGGTAACGTAGGAGACGACTTGATAGACCACCAGCACGGCAGCCAGAAACCAGAGCATGCGGGAGAACATGCTGCCCACTTTCTTCATGCGTTCTCACCGTCCGGTACGAACACATACCCCAGACCCCAGACAGTCTGCAGATAGCGGGGCTGGGCCGGGTCCTGTTCCAGCAGGCGGCGCAGGCGGGAGACCTGCACATCAATGCTGCGCTCGGTGGCCGTGTACTCGCGACCACGGGCCAGGTTCATCAGCTTGTCACGGGAGAGCGGTTCGCGAGGATGACTCACCAGCACCTTGAGCACGGCGAACTCCCCGCTGGTCAGGGCAACCGGTTCGCCATCACGACTCAGTTCACGGGTCGCCAGATTGAGCTGGTAGGCCCCGAAACTCACCATCTTCTCCGCCGCGGAAGGGGCGCCGGGCAGCTCCACGGTATGGCGGCGCAGCACGGCGCGGATCCGGGCCAGCAGCTCACGGGGGTTGAACGGCTTGGGCAGATAATCGTCGGCCCCCATCTCCAGACCGACGATGCGATCCACTTCGTCCCCCTTGGCGGTGAGCATCAAGACAGGGATCTGGTTGCCGGCCTCGCGCAGGCGGCGGCAGATGGAGAGGCCGTCTTCCCCCGGCAGCATCAGATCAAGCACCATCAGGCTGAAGTTTTCACGCGTCAGCAGGCGATCGGCCTGCTCCCCGTTGGCGACACCCCGCACTACAAACCCCTGCTCGGTGAGGTAGCGCTCCAGCAAGGAACGCAGTTTCAGATCGTCGTCCACCACCAGGACCTTGTATTGCTGACTCATTGCCACCTCTCTTTTCTGTCTCCCCTCATACTAGAGCCGCCCCCTGCAACCACAAAGCATAAATATGTTACCGGTTATTGCCCTCATTCGGCCCCGGAGCCGGGAAGGATGGATGGCCAGCTCTGCTTTTTGCTCGACAGGGCGGCGACAATGACTAAGATCCCGGGCAACCGGATGCAATTGGCGAGGGAGTGATAACCCCATGAAAACCAAACTCATTACCCGTGAAGGCTACACCAGGCTCCGGCAGGAGCACGACATGCTCTGGCGGGAGGAGAGGCCCGATGTCACCAAAAAAGTAGCTTGGGCGGCGAGCCTGGGTGATCGCAGCGAGAATGCCGATTACCAGTACAACAAGAAACGCCTGCGGGAGATCGACCGCCGGGTTCGCTACCTGCGCAAGTGCCTGGAAGAGCTGACCATAGTCGACTACTCCCCCTCCCAGGAGGGCAAGGTCTTCTTCGGCGCCTGGGTCGAGGTGGAAAACGACGAGGGTGAGACCAAGCGCTTTCGCATCGTCGGCTATGACGAGATCTTCGAGCGCAAGGATTACATCTCCATCGACTCCCCCATGGCCCGCGCCCTGCTCAAGAAAGAGGTGGGGGACGAGGCCATAGTGCGTACGCCAGTCGGTGACGCCTGCTGGTACATCAATGAGATCAGCTATCCCAAATCAGCCAGCGCCGGCCCTGGCTGCCAAATCGGCTGACGAGACCAGGAGAGACCGAGCATGCCCACCCACCGGGTATGACAAGCATCGTTTTTGCCGGGGTGGCATCCCGCTGCCCGACCCCATATAGTGCTCACACCCGGCGCCTTGCGGCGCCAACCGGCCTGCGCGGCAGTGGCCTGGCAGGTATCTAAAGTATCGCCAGGACAGACCCCCTGTTCGGCGACATAGCCCCACGCTGGCCAGTTAGACAGGACCCGACCAAGAGACCCTCGATGCAAAGCCACGTAATAGAACATCAGATCGCCGGTGAGCTGAATGCCCGCCCGGAACAGGTGCAGGCAGCCGTTCGCCTGCTGGACGAAGGCGCGACCGTTCCCTTTATCGCCCGTTACCGCAAAGAGGTGACCGGCGGTCTGGACGACAGCCAGCTGCGTACCCTGGAGAGCCGCCTCGGCTACCTGCGCGAACTGGCGGATCGCCGCCAGGTGATCCTGCGCTCCATTGAAGAGCAGGGCAAACTGACCCCCGAGCTGGCCCGCGAGCTGAACGATGCCGACAGCAAGACCCGGCTGGAAGACCTCTACCTCCCCTACAAGCCCAAGCGCCGTACCAAGGGGCAGATGGCCATCGAAGCGGGGTTGGAGCCACTGGCCGACCTGCTGCTGAGCGACCCGCTGAAAGATCCCGAGCAGGAGGCGGTTCGCTTCCTCAATGCCGAGCAGGGGATCACCGACGGCAAGGCCGCCCTCGACGGTGCCCGCTATATCCTGATGGAGCGCTTCGCCGAGCAGGCCGACCTGCTGGAGAAGCTGCGGGACTACCTGTGGCACAACGCCACCCTGCGCGCTCGCGTGGTGGCCGGCAAGGAGCAGGAAGGGGCCAAGTTCAAGGATTACTTCGAACATGACGAACCTCTGCACAAGGCCCCCTCCCACCGGGTGCTGGCCATGCTGCGCGGTCGCAACGAGGGGATCCTCAACCTGGCGCTGGTCGCTGGTGACGATGAGGGCGCCAGCCCCTGCGAAGGGATCATTGCCCATCACCTCAAGCTCAACCTGCAAAATCGCCCGGCCGACAAGTGGCTGCAAGGGGTGGTGAGCTGGACCTGGAAGATCAAGCTCTCCCTGCAGATGGAAACCGAGCTGATCGGCCGTATCCGCGAGTCAGCGGAGGAGGAGGCGATCAAGGTGTTCGCCATGAACCTCAAGGATCTGCTGATGGCGGCACCGGCCGGCATGCGCTGCACCATGGGGCTGGATCCCGGCATCCGCACCGGGGTCAAGGTGGCGGTGGTGGATGCCACCGGCAAGCTGGTCGATCACGCGACCATCTATCCGTTCGAACCCAAACGCCAGGTTGACCAGAGTCTCAAGACCCTGAGCGAGCTGTGCCAGAAGCACAAGGTCGAGCTCATCAGCATCGGCAACGGCACCGCATCCCGGGAAACCGACCGCCTGGTGAGCGATCTGTTCGAGCGCTACCCGGCCGCCAAGGCGCAGAAAATCGTGGTCAGTGAAGCGGGGGCATCGGTCTACTCCGCCTCCGAGCTCGCCTCCCAGGAATTCCCGGATCTCGACGTCTCCATTCGCGGCGCCGTCTCCATCGCCCGCCGGCTGCAGGATCCCCTGGCAGAGCTGGTCAAGATCGACCCCAAGAGCATAGGTGTCGGTCAGTACCAGCACGATGTCGGCCAGAGCCAGCTGGCCCGCCGCCTCGACGCGGTGGTCGAGGATTGCGTGAACGCGGTGGGGGTGGATGTGAATACCGCCTCGGTCGCCCTGCTCAACCGGGTTTCCGGCCTCTCCCAGACCCTGGCCCAGAACATCGTCGCCTACCGGGACGAACACGGCGCCTTCCAGCATCGCCAACAGTTGCTGAAAGTAGGCCGACTCGGGCCCAAGGCATTCGAGCAATGCGCCGGCTTCCTGCGCATTCGGGGCGGCAGCAACCCGCTGGACGGCTCGGCGGTGCACCCGGAATCCTACCCTGTGGTGGAGCGGATCCTCGCCAAGCTGGAGCAGACCGTGGGCAGCCTGCTCGGCAACAGCAGCCTGCTGCGCACCCTCAAGCCCACCGACTACACCGACGAGCAGTTCGGGGTGCCTACCGTCACCGACATCATCGGCGAGCTGGACAAGCCCGGCCGCGACCCGCGTCCCGAGTTCAAGACCGCCACCTTCAAGGAAGGGGTGGAGAAAATCAGCGATCTGGTGCCCGAGATGGTGCTGGAGGGTGTGGTCACCAACGTCACCAACTTCGGCGCCTTCGTCGACATCGGTGTCCATCAGGACGGGCTGGTGCATATCTCCTCCCTCACCGATCGCTTCGTCAAGGATCCCCGCGAGGTGGTCAAGGCGGGCGACATAGTGCGGGTCAAGGTGCTGGAAGTGGACGTGCCGCGCAAACGCATCAGTCTGACCATGCGTCTGGATGAAAAAGCCGGCCAGCCTGCACGCAAACCGGCCGAGCCGCGTCACACCGGCAACGCCCGACCGAAACAGGCGCCCCGTCAGAGCGCTCCGACCGAGGGTGCCATGGGCAACGCCTTCGCGGCTGCCCTGTCGAAACTGAAGAAATAAGTCCCCAGAATGCAAAAAAGCCCCGAAAGGGGCTTTTTCATGCCTGCACGGAGCGGGATCAAACGTCCTGACTCAGGCTATGGGGGGAGGCTGGCCTCACCGCTTGCTGATAGTGCCTGGCAATCACCTGGTTTCGATTGTCCATATAAGCACCGAGCGGGCCTGTGGTTTCCTGCCTGAGGGTCATCAGATCCTTGCGGGCCTGTGCCTCCTTGCCAGAGGCGGCACGGGCCACACTCATGTCTTGTGACGATGGTTCATCGGGAGCCAGTGCAGCGGCACGCACCTGCTGCATCTTGGCGATGGTCGCGGCGGGATCCCCGGGAATGGTCCCCATGTCGATGACCACCTCCCCCCCGGTGGCATAACGCTTGCCATCCGGCCCACGGGAAAACTGGTAGGTAGGGCTCCCCGCATGCTCACCGCCGACCGCCTGGTGTGCCTGCTCGTGCTTGCGCACCTCGAGATCCCGCTCGACCAGCGCAGCCACCTGACGCTGCTGCTTCTGCTGCTCCTGCTGTTCGCCATCCTGGCGTTGTCGACGCTCCCCCTCCTCCCCCGTTGCCTCGACAAAACGGTGCGCCACCATCACGGGGCCGGTCTGGCCGTTCTCTTTCGTGGACGAGGATGGGGTGGCGGGATTGGCCTGGGCGGCCCGGGATCTCTCTTTCTGGGAACCGACGCCGGACTCGGCGTTGGACGCCTCGCTCTGGCGGCTGGGGGGCACCAGTTCTGCGCGGCGGTTGTCAGTCTGTGCCGATTCCGTCTGCGGCTGCAGTTGATTCGGAATGATGGTCGGCAGACTGACGTTGATGTTCATGTCACACCCGGATATCGATCAGGGTGCCCAGCATGTCGCTGGCCGTCTGGATCACCTTGGCGGATGCCCCGGCATGCAGCTCGGCCACCTTGAGATTCACCAGTTCATCCGGCAACTGCACCTGATCACCCGCTGGCGTATTGAGACGGGCGATCTGGCTGGACGCCTGGCCCGCCAACTGCTCGGCCCGTTGGAACCCCTGCACGCCCGCCGTCATGGCTGATTCGATACGCATTGGCACACTCCTCTGTAGGGTTGGCCAATTATCCACCAACCTGACGAGTTATTGAAGCCTGCCGCTCAAATCTCAGTCAATGAACCGCCGCAGGAGGGTGATGAACTGCTCTGGATGGGAGATGAAGGGAGCATGGGATGCCTTCTCCAGCACCAGACTGTGGCTGGCAGGGTAGCGCGCATCCAGCAAGGGAATGGCGGCCTTCGGCACCAGGGTATCCAGCCTGCCGTAAAGACGCAGCCAGGGCAGATCCAGGCCGATCAGTTCATCCCGCAGATCGACCTCGGCCAGCAGGCCCAGACCCGCCTCCAGGGCCGCAAGCCGGGGAGCGGGTCGCTCCGCCAGCCAGTGACGCAACTGGCGAATGTCGTTTCTGGCGTGCTCGCTGCCCATGGCCTGGATCGCGAGGAAGCGCTCTATGGTCTGCATGAAGTCGCCGGCCAGCATCTGGTTGAACCCCGCCAGCACCTTGGGGGCAATCCCGGGCCACTCGTCGCGGGCCATGAAGCAGGGAGAACTGGCTACGGTAATAAGAGAGTGAAGGCGTTCAGGCATGGTCAGCGCCAACTGACTCGCCACCAGACCACCGAGGGACCAGCCGAGCAGATGGCATTTTTCAGGCAATATGGCCGCCACCTGCTCTGCCAGCCAGGGCAGGGTGTAGTCTGTCCCTGCTTGCAGGGGGCTGTTGCCAAAGCCGGGCAGGTCCACCAGATGCAGCCGATAGTGGGCAGCCAGTTCTTGGGCAATACCGTGCCAGACGGCCCCGTTCATGCCCCAGCCATGCAACAACACCAGGTCCGGGCCCTGGCCAAACCGCTCAACCGATACGCTCATCTAGACTCAAGATCCCTGTTTATCTGCTTGGAGCCTGCATGTTAAAGCGGCTGCTCGCCAAAGCAAGTCCGATCCTTGGCACCCAGTCCGACTGGCTCGGTCTGTGCCTGCTCTGTCGCCAACCCTGTGACGAGACGCCCTTGTTGTGCTCCTGGTGCCGCCACGCCCAGCGCCAACACGACAGACGATGCCTGATGTGTGCAGCACCGCTGCCGGAGCAACATCGCGAGAGCGAACTGCTGTGCGGACGCTGCCAGCGCAGACCCGCCCCCTGGGAGCGTTTGCAGGTGATCGGTGATTATCAGGCACCTTATGCCCAACTCATCTCCCGGCTGAAGTATTCCGGTCAGATCCTGCTCGCGCCGCTGCTTGCCCGCCTGCTGGCAGACCATCTGGACCTATCCAACCCACCGCAGGTCATCATTCCGGTTCCCCTGCACTGGTGGCGCCAGTGGTGGCGCGGCTTCAATCAGGCAGAAGAAATCGGCCATGCCCTGAGCGCACTCACCGGCATTCCTTGCGACCCCCGCGTACTGCGCCGGACAAGGTCGACCCCGCAACAGACCCGGCTCAGTGCCGGCCAGCGGCGACGCAATCTGCGTGGCGCCTTCGAAATGGCACCTCACCACTACCGGCATGTGGCACTGCTTGATGATGTGGTCACCACGGGCGCCACCGCAGGTCAGCTCACCCGGTTGCTTCATGAGCACGGCGTCACCACGGTAGAGGTGTGGGCCATCTGCCGTACCCTCCGACACCTGAAATAACCGGGCAGGGATCCGGCCCGGGAGTCCGCTGGCGGCATGATTCCGATACGCCCGGGCTCACAGGCTCGCCATCGGCACGCTACCCAAGCCCCGCCAAGCGAGTTATCATGAATACCCTAGTCGTACACTCAGGTTTATGAGGATAGTGATGATCAGCATTTCCGACACCGCCCAGGCCCACTTCCGCAAGTTGCTGGAGAAGCAGCCTGATGGCACCAACATCCGGGTGTTTGTGGTCAATCCGGGAACCCAGAATGCCGAGTGCGGCGTATCCTATTGCCCACCCGACGCGGTCGATCCGGAAGATCAGCACCTGCCGTTCAGCGGCTTCGACTGCCTGGTCGATCCCCTGAGCGCCCCCTTCCTGGTGGATGCCACCATCGATTTCGTCACCGATCAGATGGGCTCCCAGCTCACCCTGAAAGCCCCCAACGCCAAGATGCGCAAAGTGGCCGATGACGCCCCGCTGATCGACCGTATCGAATACGTGCTGATGTCCGAGGTGAACCCCATGCTGGCCGGTCACGGCGGCAAGGTCACCCTGGTCGAGCTGACCGACGACAAACTGGCCATCCTACAGTTCGGCGGCGGTTGCAACGGTTGCTCCATGGTCGACTACACCCTGAAAGAGGGGATCGAGAAGCAGTTGCTGGAGAAATTCCCGGGCGAACTCAACGGCGTCAAGGATGCCACCGAGCACCAGCGCGGCGACCACTCCTACTACTGATTTGCCCCCTTGCGGCAAAGAAAAGGCCCCGCCAGCTGGCGGGGCCTTTTGCATTCTGCGGATGGCAGAAGATCACTCGTCCTTCTTGTCTCGCGACAGCAGGGCGATGGCCGCCTCTTTCGGATTCTTGCCTTCGTACAACACCTTGAAGATCTGTTCGCAGATGGGCATCTCGACGCCACAGCGGGCCGCCAGCAGATGCACCTCCTTGGTGTTGCGATAGCCTTCCACCACCTGGCCTATCTCGGCCATGGCGGTGTCAACCGACTTGCCCGCTCCCAGCGCCAGACCGAAACGGCGGTTGCGCGACTGGTTGTCGGTACAGGTCAGCACCAGATCCCCTAGCCCCGCCATCCCCATGAAGGTCTTGACGTCGGCCCCGAGGGCGGCACCCAGACGCTGCATCTCCACCAGGCCCCGAGTGATGAGCGCAGTTCTGGCGTTGGCGCCAAAGCCGAGTCCGTCAGAGAGACCGGCACCGATGGCGATGACGTTCTTGACCGCCCCGCCCAGCTGCAGACCGATGAAGTCCGGATTGGTATAGACCCGGAACGAGCGGCCGCAGTGCAGCAGGTGGGAGAGATCGTCGGCAAAGTCGTCGTGAGTCGAGGCCACCGAGATGGCGGTCGGCAGACCGGCGGCCAGCTCGCGGGCGAAGGTCGGGCCCGAGATGACCGCCAGTGGAATGGCATCCCCCAGCACCTCCCGCGCCACCTCTTGCAGCAGACGGCCGCTGTCCGGCTCCAGCCCCTTGGTCGCCCAGGCGATCCGGGTATCCGGGCGCAGGAAGGGTTTGACCCGGGCCAGTACCTGGCCGAACACATGACTCGGCACCACCAGCAGCAGCACGGGAGCGGCTTGCACCGCCGCCTGCAGATCCGACGTCAGTTGCAGATCGGCCGGGAAGGGGACATCCGGCAAGAATGCCTTGTTGCAGCGATCCTGTTCCAGCTCGGCGACATGGGCAGGGTCGTGACCCCACAGCAGGGTCGGATGACCATTGCGCGCCAGAGAAATGGCAAGGGCGGAGCCATAAGACCCCGCCCCCAGGACCGAGATTGCGATCTGGTCGGCCATTATCAGGCTTCCGCAGTCGCCTGCTGGGCCTGTACCTGCGCCATGTGTTGGGCGAACAGGGCGTCGAAGTTGACCGGTGCCAGGTTCAGCTGCGGGAAGGAACCCTTGCTCACCAGGTTGGACACCGCTTCGCGGGCATACGGGAACAGGATGTTCGGGCAGAAGGCCGCCAGGCAGTGGGCCAGTTGCGGCTCAGGCAGGTTGCCGATGGTGAAGATGCCGGCTTGCTGCACTTCGCACAGGAAGGCGGTCTCGGTTTCCAGCTTGCAGGTGACAGTCAGGGTCAGCACCACTTCATAGACGCTGTCGGCCAGGACATTGGTCTTGGTGTCCATGTCCAGCTTGACGTCCGGCTGCCACTCTTTCTGGAAGATGTGCGGAGTATTCGGGGCTTCGAAGGAAACATCCTTGGTGTAGACACGCTGGATGTGGAATTCCGGTTGCACTTCCTGGTTGTTGATTTCGTCAGCCATTTCGTTTGATTCCTTTTTAAGATAATGAGTGGGCGCAGGCCCTTAAATCAGCGTTTTTTGGTCACCGGCAGATTGTCTGCACGCCATTGGGCCATGCCACCGCTGAGCACATACACCTGCTTGAAACCGGCCTTGCTCAGTTGGCGACCCGCGCCACCAGCGGTCATCCCCGACTCGCACACCACTATGATGGGGGCATCCTTGTGCTTTTCAACCGGACCCAGATTATTCGCCTGGATCTGGGCGAGCGGCAGGTGATGGGCCCCGGCCAGATGACCCTTGGCAAATTCATCCTGACTGCGAATGTCCACGACGGTGGCATTTTCACGGTTGATAAGCAGGGTAGCGGCGTGGTTGTTGACCGCCTTCACCGGAGAAAAACGAGCACGCACAGTGGTATACACCAGGGTGCCTGCCAGGCCCAACCAGGCTGCGGTCAGCAGCGGATTGCGGGCCGCGAAATCCAAATACTCTTGCATCTTCTACTATCCAGGGACCAAGACAAGGGCCCGAGTATACATGGGGCCCTGCATAAGATCAGCCATCTTGGCGGCAAAGCGAGAGCAAGCTCCCATCAGGGATGGCTGCCGATTCTTCCTCCTCCAACCGGGCCGAACGAGAGGATGCTCCATGCCGAAAAGAGGGGGGAAACAGAGGAAAACCCGCCGCGGCAGACAAGCCGGCAACATGCCTAAAACAGCGGGATAACAGTTAAAAAGCGAGGCTGGAGAGGGACTTGGCTATCAGGTGACTATTTCGGCAGATGTAGTAATATTACGCTAGTTTCACTTCCCGCAATTCATTCCTATCCGAGAGGACATAGCCTTATGTCAACAGCTAAGAAACCGCTGGTTCTGGTCATCATGGACGGTTGGGGCTACAGCACCAAGCAAGAGTACAACGCCGTTGCTGCCGCCAAGACCCCCAACCTGGATCGCCTGGCCCGTGACTACACCAGCACCCTGATCTCCGGCTCCGGCCTGGACGTGGGTCTGCCGGACGGCCAGATGGGCAACTCCGAAGTGGGCCACACCAACATCGGTGCCGGTCGCGTCGTCTATCAGGAGCTGACCCGCATCTCCAAGGACATCCAGGACGGCGACTTCTTCCAGAACGTCGAGCTGGCCAAGGCTGTCGACGCTGCCGTGACCAAGGGCAAGGCCGTGCACATCATGGGTCTGATGTCCCCGGGTGGCGTACACAGCCACGAAGAGCACATCATGGGCATGATCGAGATGGCCGCCAAGCGTGGCGCCGAGCAGATCTACTTCCACGCCTTCCTGGATGGCCGCGACGTCCCGCCGCGCAGTGCCCAGTCCTCCATCGAGCTGTTCGACGCCCTGTTTGCCCGACTGGGCAAGGGCCGTTTCGCCTCCATGATCGGTCGTTACTACGCCATGGACCGCGACAACCGCTGGGATCGCGTGCAGCAGGCCTATGACCTGATGACCCAGGGCAAGGGCGAATTCACCGCTGACAACGCCACCGACGCGCTGGCCGCCGCCTATGCCCGCGACGAGAACGACGAGTTCGTCAAAGCCACCCGCATCGGCGACGCTGTACCGATGATCGACGGCGATGCGCTGATCTTCATGAACTTCCGAGCCGACCGCGCCCGCGAGATCACCCGCGCCTTCGTCGACAGCGACTTCACCGGCTTCGCCCGCACCGCCACCCCGGCCCTGCACTTCGTGATGCTGACCGAATACGCGGCCGACATCAAAACCGCCTGCGCCTATCCGCCCACCGCCCTGGTCAATACCCTGGGTGAGTGGCTGGCCAAGCAGGGCAAGACCCAGCTGCGCATCTCCGAGACCGAGAAGTACGCCCACGTCACCTTCTTCTTCAACGGTGGCGAAGAGGCCTGCTTCACTGGCGAAGATCGCGAAATCGTAGCGAGCCCGAAAGTGGCTACCTATGACCTGCAGCCGGAGATGAGCTCCGAAGAGCTGACCGACAAGCTGGTTGCGGCCATCAAGAGCGGCAAGTACGACGTCATCATCTGCAACTACCCGAACGGCGACATGGTCGGTCACACCGGCGTGTTCGATGCGGCCGTCAAAGCCTGTGAAGCGGTCGACCACTGCATCGGTCGCGTCACCGACGCCCTGGCGGAAGTGGGCGGCGAGTGCCTCATCACCGCCGACCATGGCAACGCCGAGAAGATGATGGACGAAGAGACTGGTCAGGCTCACACCGCCCACACCAATCTGCCGGTTCCCCTCATCTACTTCGGTCGTAAAGCCGAGGTTGCCGAAGGCGGCAAACTGTCCGATCTGGCCCCCACCATGCTGACCCTGATGGGTCTGCCGGTGCCGCCGGAAATGACTGGCAAGCCCCTGATGATTCTGAAATAATCCTGCCCCATGCGGGGATGCGAAATTATTTCACAGAAAACCAGTCGCGTCGGCCTGTTGGCCGGCGCGCTGTTTTTTTGCCTGATCGGCGGTACCGGCACAGCCCGGGCTGCGAACCAGCAGTTGGGGGCCATGCAGTCCCAGATCAAGGAACAGCAACAGACCCTCAAGCTCAGCAAGCAGGAGCTTGCCAAGCTCAACACCCAGCTCAAGGCTGACGAGCAGGCCATTTCGGCTGCCGCCGCCAAACTCGAGCAGACCAGACAGCAACTCCGGCAGAACCAGCAGAAGCTGGCGTCCCTGCAGCAGGACAAGCTGGCACTGGAGCAACAAGCCAAACACCAGAAGCAGTTGCTGGCCAAGCAGGCGGAAAGCGCCTTCCAGGCGGGCAACCACGATTACCTCAAACTGCTGCTCAACCAGCAGGATCCGGCCAAGCTGAGCCGCGCCCTCGACTACTTCGACTACCTCAACAAGGCCCGCATCGAGGCCATTGAAGCCCTGCGCGCCACCCGTGACAAGCTGGCCAAGAACCAGCAGGCCACCAGAGAGACCGAGAACCGCCTCCAGACCCTGCTCGGCGAGCAGCAGGAGCATCACCAGAGCCTGCTGGCCAGCCAGCAGAGCCGTGCCAAGGTGCGCAACCAGTTGCAGCAGTCGGTGCAGGCCGACGAACAGAAGCTCGACAAGCTGGTCAAGGCGGAGAAGGCGCTCAAGGCGCGGCTGGAAGAGCTGCGTCGCCAGCAGGAAGAAAAGGAACGCCGCGAACGGGCCGAGCGGGAGCGCCTCGCCAAGATCAAGGCCGAGCAGGAGCGCCAGCGCCGTCTGGAGGCCCAGCGCCTGGCAGCCGAGCAGAAGCGCATCGAGGAGCAGCAGCGGATCGCGGCCCAGCAGCGCCAGGTCGGCGAACAGCAGCGGCTGGCGGCCCAGCAGCAACGCGTCGCCGAACAGCAGGCCAAGGTGGCGCAGCAGCAAGCGGCCGCCCGCAACAGCGCCAAGGCAAGCAGCAACGGCTACGGCGGTCTGAGCACGGGTGGCAACCTGCGCTGGCCGGTGCAGGGCCCCATCCTCATCTCCTACGGCTCGCCGCGTACCGCCGAGCTGAAGTGGAAGGGCACCCTGATCGGCGCCAGTGAAGGGACCCAGGTCAAGGCGGTGGCACCGGGCCAGGTGGTCTACGCCGACTGGCTCGACGGCTTCGGCATGCTGCTGGTCATCGACCACGGCAAGGGTTACATGAGCCTCTACGGCCACAACCAGTCGCTGCTGCGCCAGGTGGGACAAAAGGTGGAGCAAGGGGAACCCGTGGCCCTGGTCGGCGACAGCGGCGGACAGGAGCGCTCCGGCCTCTACTTCGAGATCCGCTATCAGGGCGAGGCCATCAACCCGACCAAGTGGCTGGCCAGACGCTAAGCCCGCCTTGTCGGTGCCCGAGTGAAGTCCGCTACCTCATCCCCAGCCCTTCTCCCGCGAGGGGGGCAGGGAGCAAAAGACAGCAACACCGCGTCGTTTACCACTTCACCTGACAAAAAGTCTGCATCGCGCAGGCTTTTTGCTTGGCAGGGGAGGCACCACACCGCCCGCCCCGATGATGAAAACTTACCTCTTTTCCACCCCGCTCAGGGGAAGACCACCAGCCCGATCTGCTCCAGCAGCCCCTGCTGCTGATCTTCATTGATCTGCACCCCGGCGAGGTCGACCCGGCGCAGATCCAGACCGGGCAGATCGCACTGGCGCAGATCGCAGCCTTGCAGGTTGAAGCTGGTCCAGTCGATTTGCCCGAACTCGGAGCCGCTGAGATCCGAGCCAGCCAGGGAGGCGCCCAGCAGGTTGGCCCCCTGCCAGCGGTTGCCGGCAAGCTCGCACCGCTCCAGCAGGCAGCTTTCGAAGTTGGCGTAGCTGAAGTTGTTGCCGGTGAGGTGGGCCTCGCAGAAGTAGCTTTTGGCAGTGATCCGGTTGGCGAAACTGGCATGGGCGAAGTTGATCCCCATGGCCTGGCAGTCGCGCATCTCCAGCCCAAGACACTGGCTGCGGCCGAAGTCCGCCAGGGTGAGATCGCAGCGCAGGAAGCTCGCCTCCCTCAGATCGCAGCCCTGAAACAGGCAGCCCAGCTCCCGTTCCCTGTCATAGAAGCTGCAGTCGACGAAGCGGCTCTCCCCGAGATCGAGCCAGGAGAAGTGACAGCCGATGAAGCGGCACCCCTGGAACTGCTCCCCCTCCACCTCCTGCTGCTCGAAGTGGACCCCCTCGAAACACCTGCCCTTGATCATCCCCTGCCCCCTGTTGATGGCGTCATATGCTGACATTGCCGTGCAAAAACGGTAATGTTACTTGTAACATTTTTTGCCGGATCCCCAGATGAACGACACCCGCAAGCGCCGCCCTACCCTGCAGGACATTGCCGACCTGACCGGTGTCACCAAGATGACCGTCAGCCGCTACCTGCGCGACCCGTCCGCCGTGGCCGAAGGGACCCGCGAGCGCATCGCCGCCGCGGTGGAGGAGCTCGGCTACATCCCGAACCGGGCGCCGGACATGCTGTCGAACGCCACCAGCAAGGCGATCGGCATCCTGATCCCCTCCCTCTCCAACCAGGTCTTCTCGGCAGTGATCCACGGCATCGAGGCGGTGACCCGGCCCGCCGGCTACCAGACCCTGCTCGCCCACTACGGCTACAGCCCGGAGCGGGAGGAGGAGCAGATCGCCTCGCTCCTCTCCTACAACGTGGACGGGCTCATCCTCTCGGACACCCAGCACACCGAGCGCACCCGCAAGATGATCGCCACCGCCGGCATCCCGGTGGTGGAGACCATGGATCTGCCCCTCTCCCCCATCGACATGGTGGTGGGCATGGATCACCGGGCCGCCGCCCGGGCCATGGTAACAGAGATGCTGCGCCGGGGACGGCGCAAGGTGATCTACCTCGGCGCCCGGCTCGACGTGCGCACCCAGCTGCGAATGGAAGGCTACTACCAGGCGATGGCCGATTTCGGTCTGACCGGCCAGCACCTGCTGACGGAGCAATCCTCCAGCTTCACCCTGGGGGGAGAGCTGCTGGCCCAGGCCATGGCGCGCTTCCCCGATCTCGACGGCCTGTTCTGCACCAACGACGACCTGGCAGTGGGGGCCCTGCTGCAATGCCAGGCCAGGTGGATCCCGGTGCCCCAGCAGGTGGCCATCGCCGGCAGCAACGCCCTCGACATCGGCCACGCCATGACCCCCAAGCTCGCCAGTATCGTCACCCCCCGCGAGACCATAGGTCGCGAAGCCGCCATCATGCTGCTGGCCCGCCTCGGCGGCCAGCCGCTGGCGACCAGGTGCAAGGACATCGGCTTCTCCCTCTATGAGGGGGAAAGTCTCGGCTGATCCCCGTCCATCATGGCGCGTTCGACCGCCATGATGGCGTCTTCTCCCCTCTCCCCTCGCCGCCCTCTGGCCTATGCTGGCTCCTCCATCCCCCCTGTCAGGAGCAGACCATGCACCACACCGAACGATTGAAAGCCTGCCTGCAGCGCGTCATCTGCGATCCCGCCTTCCCCCTGGCGGAGCTCGACGCCTGGTTCACCCCCGACTACTGCCAGGAGGTGAACGGCGAGCGGCTCGACTACCCGGCGTTTCACCAGCACATCGCCACACTGCGCCGCCATCTGGCCGGGGCGAGCATCGAGTTTGTCGCCACCCTGGCGCAGGGGGAGCGGGTGCACTCGACCCATGTGGTACGGGCCACCCGCCAGGACGGCGGCACCCTGGTCTGCAAGGTGAGCGGCCTCTTCACCTTTCGCGGCGATCGGATCTGCCACACCGACGAGGTGACCTGTCTGCTGGCGGGCAGCAAGGAGGATGCGGATATCGGCTCGCGGTGCTGACTGCCGGCAACCCGCAGACACCGCCATGGCGGGCAGGAAGGCAGACGACGGGCCCTCAGGCCGCCGGTTCGCGCCGGGCAAGGCGCTGGAGTGCGCGGGACAAGGCACCGGGATCCTCGTAGCCGAGCCGATCGGCGATCTGGGCCAGCGTGAGCCCCCGGTGCTGCAACTGGCGCGCCCGTCCCAGCACCACCTGCTCCCGCCACTGGCGAAAGCTGCACCCCAGCTGCTGGAGGAAGAGCCGGTTGAGGGTGCGCACCGAGGCGCCGCAATCTGCCGCCAGCGCCGTCAGCGTCAGATGGATGGCGGGTGCCTGGCACACCCTGTCCAGCACCCGCAGCAGGCGCGGGTCCAGCTCACCGGTGAGGGGAATGCGCGCCGCGAGCGGGTCGGCGCGCTCCAGCTCCTGGCCAAGCACCGTCAGATAGGCCCCCTTCACCTCCTCCTCGGCCAGCTCGGGCAGGCGGGCGAAGAGGCCCGCCAGCAGCGGGCTGACCTGCAAGGGGCCGAAGGCGGTGCGGGCCGACGTCGGCACATAGAGGAGGGAGAGCCGGGAGCGGCGCAGCACGCGAAACTCGTGCTCCCACCCCGCCGGAATAAAGCAGATCTGGCCCGCCACCAGCAGTTCTCCCTCCCCTCGCCCCGTGATGATGCCGCCCCCGTCGTGCAGATAGCAGTATTGGGCATGGGGGTGGCAGTGCAGCGCGGTGAAGTGCCCTTGCGGGTAGGATGGATGCAGACAGGACATGAAGGCTCCAGGGGAGAGGGGCGGCCCCCGACCTTAAGCCAGGGCGAGGCCGGAAGCAAACGGCCCACCCCCTCCGGGGGCGGAAAAACAGCAGGCCACCCGGGGGTGGCCTGTTTAATTTTTCTAAACGATATTTGCTTAGCGTTTAACCAATTCAACCGCTTCCCGGGAGAGGCGGGTCACCTCCTCCCAGTTGCCGCTCTTGACGGCGTCTGCCGGCAGCATCCAGGAGCCGCCGACGGTGGCCACACATTTCAGCGCCAGGTAGTCGGCCACGTTTTTCGGGCCGATGCCGCCGGTGGGGCAGAATTTCACCTGGGGCAGGGGCGCCGCGATGGCGGAGAGTGCCTTGGTGCCGCCGTTCGCCTCGGCCGGGAAGAATTTGAGGTGGTCGTAGCCCGCTTCCAGCGCCTGCATCACCTCGGACGGGGTGGCCACCCCCGGGATCAGCGGTGCCGTGCTCTTGGCCGCGTGGGCCAGCAGGGCCGGGGTCATGCCCGGGGAGATGATGAAGCGGGCACCGGCAGCGACGGCGGCATCAAACTGCGCGCAGTTGAGCACGGTACCGGCACCGACCATGGCATCCGGCATCGCCTTGGCGATGAGGGCGATGGCGTCCAGCGCCACCGGGGTGCGCAGGGTGATCTCGAACACCGAGATGCCGCCGTCGAGCAGCGCCTTGGCCATCGGCAGGGCCTGCTCCAGGTCGTTGATGACCATCACGGGTACCAGGGGGGAGGCGGCAAACACCTCGGCAGGGGTCACTTTCCAGTTCTGCATAGCTCTTCCTTAGTCAAAGATGGTGGCGCCGCACTCGGCGCTCGATACCGCGCGACGCATCACGCTGAACAGTTCACGGCCCCACCCCTCTTGTTCCAGGGTGAGGTCGATCTCGGCCTGGGTACGGCCGCTCAAATCGGTCAGGCAGTCGAGGCGGCCGGACTCGGCATCCACCCGCAGCAGATCGCCATCGGCGAGCAGGCCGATGGCCCCGCCGTGCAGCGCTTCCGGGGTGACGTGGATGGCGGCCGGGATCTTGCCGGAGGCGCCGGAGAGGCGGCCGTCGGTGACCAGGGCCACCTTGTGACCCGCCTTCTGCAGGTTGCCAAGCACCGGCATCAGCTTGTGCAGCTCCGGCATGCCGTTGGCGGCCGGGCCGTTGTGGCGCACCACGATGACGGCGTCCTGGTTCAACTCACCGGCCTTGTAGGCCGCCTCCACCGCATGCTGGGAGGAGAAGACCCGGGCCGGGGCCTCGATGACCCGATACTCGGGCGCGACGGCGGAAACCTTGACCACGGCGCGGCCCAGGTTGCCCGCCAGCAGCTTGGTGCCGCCGGTGGCCTGGAACTCGCTGCCAGAGGGAGAGAGCACGCTCGGATCCGCGCTCTCGCCCACCGGTTGCCACACCAGCTTGCCATCCACCAGTGCCGGACGGCTGAGGTAGTCCTGCATCTCGCCGAAGACCGGGGTGGCATCCAGGTGGATCAGCCCCTCTTCGGCCAGACGACGCATCAGGCCGGGCACGCCCCCCGCCTGTTCGAAGGCGTTGACGTCCGCCGGGCCGTTCGGGTACATGCGCACCAGGAGCGGCACCACGTCGGAGAGATCGCTCAGGTCGTCCCAGGTCAGCTCCAGGCCGGCGGCGCGGGCCAGCGCCACCATGTGGATGCTGTGGTTGGTGCTGCCGCCGGAGGCGAGCAGGGCCACCAGGCCGTTGACCAGGGCGCGCTCGTCGATCACCGCACTCAGGGGGCGATAGGCCGGGGAGCCCGGGATCATGGCGCTGATGCGGCGGGCCGCTTCCTCGGTGAGGGCGTGGCGCAGCTCGCTGTGCGGATGCACGAAGGCGGAGCCCGGCAGCATCAGGCCCATGGCTTCGAACACCAGCTGGTTGGTGTTGGCGGTGCCGTAGAAGGTGCAGGTGCCTGCCGCGTGGTAGGCGCCGCACTCCATCTTGAGCAGGGCGTCACGGCCCACTTCACCGGCAGCGTACTGCTGGCGCACCTTCACCTTCTCGTCGTTGCTGATGCCGCTCGCCATGGGGCCGGCAGGCACGAAGGCGGTGGGCAGGTGGGCGTGGGAAAGCGCCCCCATGATCTGGCCCGGGGCAATCTTGTCGCAGATACCGAGCAGCAAGGTGGCGTCGAAGGTGTTGTGGGAGAGGGAGACCGCGGTGGCCTGGGCGATGAGATCCCGGGAGAAGAGGGACATGTCCATCCCCGGCTGACCCTGGGTCACGCCGTCGCACATGGCGGGCACGCCGCCGGCGACCTGGGCGCTGTGGCCGAGCTCCGCCAGGGCGCCCTTGATGATGTCCGGGTAGCCCTGATAGGGCTGATGGGCACTCAGCATGTCGTTGTAGGCGGTGACGATGGCCACGTTGGCGCGGGTCATGTCGAGGATCCGCCCCTTCTCGTCACAGCTCGAGGCGGCCACGGCGTGGGCCAGGTTGCCACAGGAGAGGGAGGCGCGGGTCTTGCCCTGATCGGCCTGGCGCTGGATGCGGGCCAGGAAGCGGGCACGGCGGGCGGTGCTGCGCTCGCGGATGCGGTTGGTCACCTGGGTGATCACGGGATGGGTCATAGCTTTCTCTCCAACTCTATATACGGGCGCGGTCGGCTGCAGCCGGGCGCGCGACATGGCTCATTGCGCCTACGTCAGCGCGGTGACGGCACGGTCGACCACCTGTTCGAAGGTCCCGTCGATATCGATGCGAAACACGCCGGGCTCGCCATCCGGTCGCTCCAGGGTATCAAACTGGCTTTGTACCATGGCTTCGCGCATGAAGTGGCCCTGCCGTGCCCGCATCCGTTCGAGAATGAGGGACTGGCTGCCGTCCAGAAACAGGAAACTCACCGAGTCGTTGCCCTCGCGGATCTGGTCGCGGTACTGCTTCTTGAGGGCCGAGCAGACGATGACGCCGAGCTCGTTCTTGCGCTCCAGGCTGTAGGCCGCATCGCGGATCCGCTCCAGCCAGGGGGCCCTGTCTTCGTCGTTGAGCGGGTTGCCCGCCGCCATCTTCTGGATGTTCGCGCGAGGGTGCAGATCATCGCCGTCGATGAACTTGGCCCCCAGAGCATTGGCCACCTTGAGGCCGATGCTGGACTTGCCGCTGCCACACACACCCATCACGATAATGCACTTGCCCGCCATTATTTGACCTCTCTCTCACTTTTCAAAAAACGTTCGCCTGATGGGTTCTAAGCTACCACGTTACCGGTAACATGTTACCGGTAACGTTTCGCAATGTGAAGTGCAGCACAGAAATGTGCAGAACAACAACTAGAACCATTTGAGGACAATTTTATGGACGGAGCAATGAACACACCCGATGTCGCCTATCTGCTCTCGGTAGCGGGCGGAGCCATTGTCATGTTGCTGGTGCTGATCATGCGATTCAAGGTACATGCCTTCGTGGCATTGACCCTGGTCAGCATGCTGACAGCCCTGGCCACCGGGGTCACCTATGACCAGGTGATCCCCACCATGCTGACCGGTTTCGGCGGCACCCTGGCCTCGGTCGCGCTGCTGGTCGGCCTCGGCGCCATGATAGGCCGGATCCTGGAGATGACGGGGGGCGCCAAGGTACTGGCCGATACCCTGATCAACCGCTTCGGCTCCCACCGCGCCCCCTTCGCGCTGGGTGTGGCCTCCCTGCTATTCGGCTTCCCGATCTTCTTTGACGCCGGCCTCATCGTCATGCTGCCCATCATCTTCAGCGTGGCGAAGCAGTTCGGCGGCTCCGTCCTCAAGTATGCCCTGCCCTCCGCCGGTGCCTTTGCGGTGATGCACGCCTTCCTGCCGCCCCACCCGGGCCCGGTGGCCGCCAGCGAGCTGCTGGGTGCCAACATCGGTCTGCTCACCATCGTGGGCCTGCTGGTCGCGCTGCCCACCTGGTATCTGGGTGCTTACCTGTTCGGGCTCTGGTCCGGCAAGAAGTTTGAGCTGCCCCTGCCCCCGAGCTTCACTGCCAGTGCCGAGCAGCTCTCCGACAAGGCGCCGAGCTTCGGCCAGGTGATCTCCATCCTGCTGCTGCCGCTGGTGCTGATCTTCATGGATACCGGCCTCAATACCCTGAGCGTCATGGGCGTCATCGACAAGGGTGCGGACTGGGTCAACGTGCTGCGCATGGTCGGCAAGACTCCGGTCGCCCTGCTCATCACTGTGCTGTACGCCCTCTGGATGTTCCGCCAGAGCCAGGGCAAGGTGCAGCTCGAGAAGTTCTGCAACGACGCCCTGGCCCCGGTCTGCGCCGTCATCCTGGTCACCGGTGCCGGCGGCATGTTCGGCGGCGTATTGCGGGCGAGCGGCATCGGCACCGCGCTGGCCGACGTGCTCTCCGATACCGGCATGCCGGTGATCCTGGCAGCCTTCCTGGTGTCCGCCGCGCTGCGGGTCGCTCAGGGTTCCGCCACCGTGGCCCTGACCACTACCGCCGCCCTGATGGCGCCGACCGTGGCCGCCACCACCGGCCTGAGCGAACTGGATCTGACCTTCATCGTCATTGCCATCGCCGGGGGTGCCACCGTGCTCTCCCACTTCAATGACTCCGGCTTCTGGCTGGTCAGCCGCTTCCTGAACATGGACGAGAAGACCACCCTCAAGACCTGGACCGTGATGGAGACGCTGCTCGGCACCATCGCCTTCCTCATCGTGGCCACGGCCAGCGCCATCCTCTGACGGAAACACATCGGGGCCGCATCCGTCGGCCCCGATGTGATATTGCACCGACTTTTTACGGATTCTTGCTTGGGCCCATCGCCACAGATTGCTAGAATTGCCTATTCTTCGCCCCGAGTGGAACGCTTCATCCCGTGATTTCAGGCTTCTCTATGCATTCATCGGCACATTATCGACAGTTGCTGACCCGCTTACCCCAGATCGCGGTTGCCGCGGATCAGTTCCAGATACTCAGCAGCGCCAAAGACTTCAAGAGCCGTATCCTGTCGCTCATCGCCCATGCGACCCAGCGCATCTATCTGATCGCGCTCTATCTGCAGGATGACGAGGCGGGACGGGAGATCCTCTCCGCCCTCTATGCCGCCAAGCAGCGCAATCCCTCTCTCGACATCAAGGTGTTCGTCGACTTCCACCGCGCCCAGCGCGGCCTGATCGGCAAAGGCAAGCAGGGGGGCAACCACCTGATGTACCAGGCCATGGCCGCCAGCCACCAACACCAGATCGAGATCTACGGCGTGCCGGTCAAGGGCCGCGAGCTGCTCGGGGTGCTGCACCTCAAGGGCTTCATCTTCGACGACACCCTGCTTTACTCCGGCGCCAGTCTCAACGACATCTACCTGCACCAGCAGGAGCGCTACCGCTTCGATCGCTATCACCAGATCCACAGCCCGGCACTGACCCGCAGCATGGTCAACTACGTGGATGACGTCTTCCTCGGCAGCGAAGCCGTCCAGCGGCTGGATCGCACCGGCATCCCCGGCGCCAAGCAGCTCAAGGGACCGATCCGCCGCTTCAAGCAGCGTCTGCGCCTCTGCCAGTACCGCTTCGAGAGCATCCAGCCCAACGATCGGGAGATCACCGTGACCCCCATGGTGGGCCTGGGCAAGCGGGGCAACCAGCTCAACCGGATGATCCGCAACCTGGTGCGGGCCACCGAGCGGGAGATCTTCATCTGCACCCCCTACTTCAACCCCCCCAAGGAGTTGAACAAGGACGTGGAGGCGCTGCTCAAACGCGGCTGCAAGGTGACCATCGTCGTGGGCGACAAGACCGCCAACGACTTCTTTATCCCCCCGGAGGAGAAGTTCTCCACCATCGGCGGTCTGCCCTATCTCTACGAGACCAACCTGCGCAAGTTTGCCGAGCGCAACCAGCACCACATCGACAACGGCCGGCTCAACCTCATGCTCTGGTGCTGCGAGAAGAACTCCTATCACCTCAAGGGGATCTTCGTGGATGAGGAGTGGGCCCTGCTCACCGGCAACAACCTCAATCCCCGAGCCTGGGCGCTGGATCTGGAGAACGGCCTGCTGGTACACGACCAGCACCATCACCTGCGCGAGCAGTTCAGTGCGGAGCGGGAGAACATCCTGGCCCACACCCGCCGCATCAGTCACTTCGACCAGATAGAGCAGATCAAGGATTACCCGGATCAGGTGCGCAAGCTGCTGGCCCGGATCCACAGGGTCAAGGCTCACCTGCTGCTCAAGCGCATCATCTGACCGCCAGGGCGCCCCGTCAGTGAAAAGGCCTGCCGTTTCCGGCAGGCCTTTTTCATGGATGACCCTCACCCCGCTCCCTTGCCCACCAGCCCGGAACGGCACAACGCGGCTTGCATCGAGGCCGCAACAACCCCTATCATCTGGACATATTTACAGTGTTTTCGGGCATCTAATTGATGAAATTGGATAAAATCTCCCTCGACAGCCTCAAGGGTGTCGGCAGCAAGATGCTGGAGAAACTCGAGCGGCTGGGGCTGGCCACGGTGCAGGATCTGCTGTTCCACCTCCCCCTACGCTACGAGGACCGCACCCAGGTGTGGCCCATCGGCGATCTGCCGCCCGGCCTGCACGGTGCCGTCGAGGGCGAGATCCAGGACACCCAGCTGGTGATGGGGCGCCGCCGCATGCTGGTGTGCCGTATCAGCGACGGCACCGGCAGCCTGACCCTGCGCTTCTTCAATTTCACCGCTGCCCAGAAAAACAGCCTGGCCCAAGGCCGCCTTATCCGCTGCTTCGGCGAGACACGTCCCGGCAAGTACGGCCTGGAGATGGCCCACCCCGAGTACAAGCTGCTCGGCGAGGAGCAGGCCGGCCAGACCGAAGAGGCCCTCACCCCCGTCTACCCCACCACAGAGGGGCTGCGCCAGCTCACCCTGCGCAGCCTCACGGATCAGGCCCTGGCCCAACTCGACCTCTACGGGGTCGAGGAGCTGCTGCCTGCCGGCCTCTATCCCCAGCAGATCGATCTGGCCGCGGCCCTGAAGCTGCTGCACCGCCCGCCTCCCTCGGTGGCGCTGGCCCTGCTCGAGAGCGGCCAGCACCCGGCACAGCAGCGGCTGGTACTGGAAGAGCTGCTGGCCCACAACCTCTCGGTCTTGAAGGTACGCGCCCAGGCACAGACCCAGCTGGCCCGTGCCCTCAAACCCGCTCCCGAGCTGGTCCGGCAGCTGCTCGGCGCCCTGCCGTTCACCCCCACCGGCGCCCAGAGCCGGGTGGTGGCGGAGATAGCCAGGGATCTGCAACAGAGCCACCCCATGATGCGGCTGGTGCAGGGGGACGTGGGCTCAGGTAAAACGCTGGTCGCGGCACTGGCCGCCCTGCAGGCCATCGGCAACGGCTGCCAGGTGGGGCTGATGGCCCCGACCGAGCTGCTTGCCGAGCAGCACGCCATCAACTTCGCCAGGTGGCTGGAGCCGCTCGGCATCAAGGTGGGCTGGCTGGCGGGCAAGCAGAAGGGCAAGGCGCGGGAAGAGGCGCTGGCCGCCATCGCGGACGGCAGCGTCAAGATGGTGGTGGGCACCCACGCCATCTTCCAGGAGCAGGTGGTATTCCAGCGCCTCGCCCTGGTCATCATCGATGAACAGCACAGGTTCGGCGTGCATCAGCGTCTCGCCCTGCGAGAAAAAGGAGAGCGGGAAGGGGTGCATCCCCACCAGCTCATCATGACCGCCACCCCCATCCCCCGTACCCTGGCGATGACCGCCTATGCCGACCTCGATACCTCCATCATCGACGAGCTGCCACCGGGCCGCACCCCCATCACCACGGTGGCACTGCCCGACAGCCGCCGCCAGGACGTGATCGAACGGGTCAGACTCGCCTGCGAGGAGGGCAAGCAGGCCTACTGGGTCTGCACCCTGATCGAGGAGTCGGAGGTGCTGGAGTGCCAGGCCGCCGAGGACACCGCCGCCGAGCTGCAAAATCTGCTACCCGGCCTGCACATCGGGCTGGTGCACGGCCGGATGCGACCGGTCGAGAAACAGCGGGTGATGGAGGAGTTCAAGGCGGGCATACTGCAACTGCTGGTCGCCACCACCGTCATCGAGGTGGGGGTGGACGTGCCCAACGCCAGCCTGATGATCATCGAGAACCCGGAGCGACTGGGGCTGGCGCAGCTGCACCAGCTGCGCGGCCGGGTCGGGCGTGGCTCGGTGGCCTCCCACTGCGTGCTGCTCTATCATGCCCCCTTGTCCAAGACGGCCCAGAGCCGCCTCGGGGTGCTGCGGGAGACCAACGACGGCTTTCTCATCGCCCAGCGGGATCTGGAGCTGCGTGGCCCAGGCGAGCTGCTTGGTACCCGCCAGACCGGTCTGGCCGATCTCAAGATCGCCGATCTGGTGCGCGACCAGCCGCTCATTCCCCAGGTGCAGAAGATGGCGCGCTTCCTGATGGACAAACACCCGGCGCATGTCGAGCCCCTGATCCGCCGCTGGCTGGGCCTGCGAGACCACTACTCCAATGCTTGACCAAGGCAGATGCAGAAGAGGGTCAACTTGCCTGATGGATAAACACCCGAGCCATGTCGAGCCCCTGATCCGCCGCTGGCTGGGCCTGCGAGACCACTACTCCAATGCTTGACCAAGGCAGATGCAGAAAATGGTCACCTTGCCTGATGGATAAACCCCCGAGCCATGTCGAACCCTTGATACGATACTGGCTCGGTCTACGGGATCACTACTCGAATGCCTGACCAAGCAACAGAAACAGGAGGAAAGCACTGATGAATTCCTGGCTCCGCGGCCTGCTCTACACCTTTGCCTTCCTGCTGCTCTTTGTCTGGGTCGGTCTCGGCCTGTTCGATGCCGAGCGCGCCAAAGGCCCCATCGCCAACTGGCTCAGCCAGCAGACCGGGGTGCCCGTCACCATAGGCCGGCTGGTGTTCAATCCGCTGCACCCCTACACCCTGCTGGCGGAACAGGTGCGCTATGGGGATGCGGTACAGCTGGAAAAACTCTATCTGGAGATCGAGCACATCGACTGGTTGAACCGGGATGTGCGCATCGCCCACCTGGACCTCATCCGTCCCGTCATCAAGCTGCCGCTCCCCAACCAGTTGCCAAGCCTGCCGGTTCACTCCCTCACCATCAGCGACAGCACCATCGACAACCTGAACCTGCAGAGCGAGGCCCTGACCCTGCGCGGCCTCAGTGCATCCCTGAGTGACTGGGAACTGATCGACCCGAGACGCCAGCCCCAGGCCAACCTCACCCTGGGCATCAACCAGCTGGAGACCCCCATGTTCACCCTGGCCCGTCTCAGCCTCAAGGGGCGGCTGGAGGGGCAGGTGCTCAGCACCGACAGACTGACCACCAACCTGTTCGACGGCCTGCTCGAGACCGGCATGGTGCTGAACTGGCCAGAGCGCAGCCTGCAACTGCACGATCTCAAGGCCCGCGCCATGCGACTCGAGCTTGGTGACATCCCCCCTGGCGAGTTCCCCCTGCGCCGCATCACCCTGGACAGGGGTCAGCTTGCCCAGGTGAGCATCAATGCCATCGATCAGGAGCTCTCCCTCAACAACTTCAACGGCCAGCTCACCGCCTTCGACTGGCAGGCGGGCAGCCAGCCCAGCGGCTATCTGGCGGGCACCCTAGGCGACATGGGCCGCGGCTTGTTCCAGCTTGAGGCCGTCGAGGGCAAGCTCGCCTTCTCCCCCCGCCAGCTGGATGCCGAGCTGCGGGGCAAAGCATACGAAGGGGAGTTCAACGTCGAGCTGGCCCTCGACACCCAGCAGCAGAAGCTCACCCTGAAGGATCTGGCCCTGAGCGGCATGGACATCAGTTTGCCCCAGGGGTGGTGGCAGGATTGGCAGGGCTGGCGCCCGCAACAGATCGACATCCGCAAACTGGCCTTCGACAAGCTCAAGGTGCTCTCTTTCGACGACACCCTGCCCCTCTCCCTGACCGGCTGGCAACTCTACCTGAACGATCTCGCCCTGCGGGGCAACCAGCCAGGCCCCCTGCTGGGGCGCGCCCGCATCGAGAGCAAGTGGTTCGAGCTGGTGTGGGACGGTCTCAGTGCTCGCAACGGCACCCTGGATGGCGAGCTGACCCCCAGCTCCTGGCAGCTCAACACCTTCACCACCTCCCTGCCCGACGAGGGCTCCCTCAACCTGAGCGGCCAGTGGGGCAGGACGCCCGGGCAGGAGAGCCGCCTGCAGTTGCAGGGCAAGCAGCTGGATCTGGAGCAGTGGGGCAAGTTGCTGCACTCCCCCGTCTCCTTCGCGGGCAAGGTGGATCTGGCGGCAGATCTGCAGGCCGACCTCAACGGGCAGCCCGGCGAGCAGACGGCCAACTGGCGCCGGACCCTTCAGGGCAGCCTGAGCCTGGAGAGCAAGGATCCCTTCTGGGACAAGGTCGGCATCGACCCCTTGCTGGATGACTGGTTCAGGGAGCAGACCCCCCCCGATCTGACACCGCAGACGCTGTGGCAGGCGATGCAACGCGGAGACACCCCCTTCTATCAGATCAGGCTGGATGCCAGGGCGGAGCAGGGCAAGGTGCGGATCGAGCAAGGTGGCGCCTCCACCATCACCCACCTGCTGGCGCTGCAAGGTGGTGTCGACCTGGCCGCAGACCAGTGGCAGCTCGACCTCGGGGTCCTGAACAAGGGGCGCTGCGCCGAGCTGCTCGCCCGCTGGCGCGGCCCCCTCAATGCGCCCGACCTGGGCTGGAGTTTCCCCACGGGACAGGACGCCTGTGGCTGGGAGGCGGGTGTGCGCTACCCCGCCCAGGGACGAAGCGGCCCGCTCTGGCGCCCACGGCCACCCGCCGCCCAATAACGAACAAGGCCTCGCGAAGAGGCCTTGTTGCTGTGAACATCAGGGATCAGCGTGCGCCGCGCTTGATGGGCAGTACCACATACTGACCGACAAACTCCACCGCCAGCTTGCGGCCACTGAACAGCTGCACCCGCAGGCTGAACTTGGCGGATTCTCCGCCCCTCAGCGGCTCGAGCACGGCGGGCATGCCCTCCCGGGCCACCCGCGCCTCCGGCTCTTCGCTCACCGGCCGGTAATACTTGATGTTGCCCTCGGCCAGCACGGTATCCCCTCCCAGCCCTGCCTCCTTGAGCTGCAACCAGATAAGACCCCAGCCCGCCAGCACGCACTGGCTGTAGATGCTGCCGGCGAACATGGTGTCGTGGACGTTGAGATTGGCCGCCAGGTTGGCCTTGAGGTGGAAGGTCTGGCCATCGTAGTGGGTGATGTGCACCCCCATCTTCTCGCTGATGGGAATGCCCCGCGACCAGCGGGTGGTGAGATCCTGGCACCACTCCGGACGGTACTGGATGGTCTGCATGGGACTCAGGGACTTGATCATCTGGCGGTGAGGGATGCGGCCGAAGGAGACGGGGCCTTCCCCTACCTCGAGGAAGCCACAGCGGCGATAGAACTCCACCGCCTCCTGGCGGGCGTTCATCACCAGCCGTTTCACCTTCTCGTCGCGGGCAAGCTGTTCGAGATCCTCCACCATGCGGGCGCCCAGCCCCTGGCCGCGAAATTCGGGTCGCAGCGCCATAAAGCGGATCTGGGCTTCATCGCCGCCCACAAAGAGGCGACCCACGGCGATGGGCGTTCCGTCGGGGGAGAGCATCAGCCGGTGAATGGCAACGGTATCGTACTCGTCACGCTCGGAGCCCAGGGGCAGATTGAAGGGTTTGCGCAGTAGTTCCCAGCGCAACTGATAGTAAGCATCCAGCTCCGCTGGTGTTTCTGGGGTGACTACCCGGTACATAAAGCGATCCTTGAGTGTGCGCCGACTGGCAGATGGAAGGACTGACGCAACCATTTCTCCCGGCGCAGCCTGTAGTAGGTATCCAGCTCGGCTGCCGTTTGGGGGGTGACCACCCGGTACATAACAACATCCTTGAGTTACACTGGTCGAAAGCCATCTTGCCGTGCAAATTCATGGACTTCAATCTGCAAGCGTACCAAGCCGATCACTTATTGCACCTCAGTGCCAAACCCGAACGCCGCGTTTCGGTGCTTGAAAATGCCCGTCATCGCTGGCTGGAAATGGACGGCGTGGTGCAATCCGCCATGAGCCTCCACCAGCCGGCACGCCTCTGTCTGCCTCATCAACGGAGCATCGCGGAGCAGTTGCCAAAGCAGGCAAGCCGGATCCTGGAGCTGGGGCTGGGCGGAGGGGATCTCACCCGTCACCTGGCGGCACGCTGGCCCGATGCCCACCACGACTGCGTGGATCTGGATGCCGAGATCCTCACCCTGTTCCAGCAGTTCTTCCTCCCCTCGTCAGGGGGCTCACCTCGGCTGCATCACGCCGATGCGCTGCACTTCCTGCACCAGAGCCAGGAGATCTACGATCTGGTGCTGCTGGATTTGTTCAGCCAGGACGGCAACCCCCTTCTGCTGTTCCAGGCTCCGCTCTATCAGGCACTGGCCAGCCGCCTGAGCGGAACCCTCATCATCAATCTGCTGCCCCGCACCCGGCTCGAACAGGCACAGGCTCTGCGACTGGCAGAGGAGTGGATAGGCCCGACCCACGTCCACGACGTGCCCGGCTACCGCAACGTCATCCTGCACGCGACCCGTCGGCATGGCCAGGGCGGGCGAGCACCGGCAGGGTGAAGAACCTGCGAAGTGTGCAGGCATCGCGTCCTGCCCTCCGGTGAGGCCTGCCCTGCCTGCAACCCTTATACCTGCAGCCAGAAGGTGACGGGGCCATCGTTGAGCAGCCTGACCTTCATGTCGGCGGCGAAGCGGCCGGTTTCGGTCGGCACGCCGCTCTCCCTGGCGCGGGCCACGAAGTACTCATAGAGTCGCTCGGCATCTGCGGGATGGGCGCCACCGGAGAAGCTGGGTCTCATCCCCTTGCCGGTATCCGCCGCCAGGGTGAACTGGGAGACCACCAGCAGGCTGCCACCCACCTGACTCACGTTGAGGTTCATCTTGCCGTTCTCGTCCGAGAAGATGCGATAACCGCTCACCTTGTGCAGCAGCTTGTCCGCCTTGGCCTCGTCATCCCCCTGCTCCACCCCGAGCAGCACCAGCAACCCCTGGCCGATGGCCCCGGTCACCTCTCCCTCTACCGTTACGCTGGCCTCGCTGACCCGCTGAATCAGTGCAATCACATCCCTCTCCTCTCAAAACAGCACGACCGCCCATCCTGCGGGATGAGCGGTCGTCGATGCTACCAATAAATGCCCTGCCCGGGCCAACGCCTTTGTGGCGGGATCCGGTGTGATGGCCGGCCGGCGTCAGGCCAGCTCCTCTGCACCGGGCTTCTCGTACTCCCCGAGGCAGGCGGTGGTCTCGGCCCCCAGCAACACCACCAGCCAGCTCAGATACACCCAGACGAACAGGATGGGAATGGTCGCCAGGGCGCCATAGATGGCCTGGTAGGAGGGGAAGTTGGTGATGTAGATGGCAAAGCCGCGCTTGGCCAGCTCGAACAGGGTGGCCGCCACCAGGGCACCTATGAAGGCGTGGGTCAGCCGCACGCGGCAGTTGGGCACCACGGTATAGATCAGCAGGAAGGTGAGCACGGAGAAGAGGAACGGCAGGCTGCGCAGCAGCAGATAGCCGATACCGAACAGGCTGTCAGCCGCGAACAACCTGAGCGAGAGAATGTAGGAGGAGATGGCGATGCTGGCCCCGATGAGCACGGGGCCCAGGGTCAGGATCATCCAGTACATGGCGAATGCCTGGGCCAAGGGCCGGCTTCGGGTGGATCGCCAGATGTAGTTGAGGTTCTTGTCGATGGCCGAGATGAGCATCAGGGCCACCACGATCAGGGCACCGATACCGACGGCCGTGGTGTTGGTGGCGTTGGCCACGAAGCCGTCGATGTACTCCTTGAGCATCTCGCCGGCGGTGGGGACGAAGTTGTGATAGACGAACTGCTCCATCGCCTGCTTCAGGCTCTGGAACACCGGAAAGGCCGACATCATGCCGAACACCACGGCGATCATGGGCACCAGGGAGAGCAGGGTGACATAGGCCAGGTAACCGGCGGTCACCGTCAATCTGTCCTGCTGGAAGCGGCCCCAGACAAACTGGGCGAAGTGGGCACCATCGTGGCGCAAGAAGGAGAGTGCATGGGCCAGACGGCCGCGGATCTGCTGCTGCATCTTGTTTCTCGTAAGCGTGATCATGCAGACATTGTGTCAGATAGGGTGGTCATTTGGCCACCCGCAGACCGGCCGGATGCGCCTCCATCGAGCTCAGGCACCATGCGCCCTCATGTCGAGCCCATAAAAAAAGAGGCCTTAAGGCCTCTCTTTGGTCTGTCGATGAACAGCTATCGATCAAGCACGACCGGCGCGCTTGCGATCCAGTTCGGTCAGCAGCTTTTTACGGATACGGATGGCCTTGGGGGTGATCTCCACCAGCTCGTCGTTGTCGATGAACTCGAGAGCCTGCTCCAGGGTCATGCGGATCGGCGGAGTCAGCACCTGGGCTTCGTCGGTACCGGAGGCACGCATGTTGGTCAGCTGCTTGCCTTTCAGGCAGTTGACGGTCAGGTCGTTGGAGCGGGAGTGGATCCCGATCACCTGGCCTTCGTACACTTCGGTCGCGTGACCGATGAACAGACGACCACGATCTTGCAGACCGAACAGGGCGAAGGTCAGGGCCTTGCCGGTGGCGTTGGAGATCAGCACACCGTTCTGACGCTCACCGATGCTGCCACCCTTGTGCGGACCGTAGTGGTCGAAGGTGTGGTACAGCAGACCGGTACCAGAGGTCATGGTCAGGAACTCGGTCTGGAAGCCGATCAGACCACGGCTCGGGATGATGAAGTCCAGACGGACGCGACCCTTGCCATCCGGGGTCATGTTGGTCATCTCGCCTTTACGCAGGCCGAGCTGCTCCATCACGGAACCCTGATGCGCTTCTTCCACGTCCACAGTGACGGTTTCGAACGGTTCTTGCAGTTCGCCATTCACGGTACGCAGGATTACTTCCGGGCGGGATACCGCCAGTTCGTAACCTTCGCGGCGCATGTTTTCGATCAGGATGGAGAGGTGCAGTTCACCACGGCCGGAGACGCGGAACTTGTCCGGATCTTCGGTCTCTTCCACGCGCAGGGCCACGTTGTGGACCAGCTCCTGGTTCAGACGCTCCAGAATGTTGCGGGAGGTGACGAACTTGCCTTCTTTACCGGCGAACGGCGAGGTGTTGACCTGGAAGGTCATGTTCACGGTCGGCTCGTCAACGGAGAGCGGCGGCAGGGCTTCGACGGCACTGTTGTCACAGATGGTGTCAGAGATCTTCAGCTCGCCCAGACCGGTGATGGCGATGATGTCGCCCGCTTGCGCGTCGGTCACTTCGGTACGGGACAGGCCCAGGTAGCCCAGCACCTGACCTACCTTGCCGGTACGCGGTTTGCCGTTGGCACCGACGATGGTGACCTGCTGGTTGGTCTTGACGCGACCACGAGTGATGCGGCCGATACCGATGACGCCCACGTAGGAGTTGTAGTCCAGCTGGGAGATTTGCATCTGGAAGGCACCGTCAACGTCGCCCTTCGGGGCTTCCACGTTGTCGACGATGGCCTGGAACAGGGGTTCCATGTTCTCGGACGGGACGTCCTGATCCAGGGTGGCCCAACCGTTCAGTGCAGAGGCATAAACAACCTTGAAGTCCAGTTGCTCATCGGTGGCACCCAGGTTGTCGAACAGATCGAAGACCTGATCCATTACCCAGTCAGGACGAGCACCCGGACGGTCGATCTTGTTGATGACCACGATGGGCTTCAGACCCTGGGCGAACGCCTTCTGGGTCACGAAACGGGTCTGCGGCATCGGGCCGTCAACGGCGTCGACCAGCAGCAGCACGGAGTCAACCATGGAGAGTACGCGCTCAACTTCACCACCGAAGTCGGCGTGACCCGGGGTATCCACGATGTTGATGCGGTAGTCGTTCCAGCGGATCGCAGTGTTCTTGGCGAGAATGGTGATGCCACGTTCCCGTTCCAGATCATTGGAGTCCATGATCCGTTCCTGACCTTCGCTGGTGCGATCCAGAGTGCCGGATTGCTGCAGCAGCTTATCAACCAGAGTCGTTTTGCCGTGGTCAACGTGCGCAATAATCGCAATATTGCGTAAATTCTCTAACATTCTCGCCTCAAATCACCGGGTAAAATTGGGCGCTAATTGTACTCTCGCCTTTGTGATCTGCCTAGCAGAATTGCAACACATTCACACACAACAAAGGATCAGGATCATGGACCCCGCAGCAAAAGGCTGCTTAGATGGCCTGGATACGCTGGCGCACCATCTCGGTGCACCAAAACGATCCAAAGTTGCACCACTTTAATGCAGCAACCAGCATGAGAACGGGTTTCTCGACAGCCTGAAACGGTGCAAGTGCCCTGAAATCAAGCTGTCACAAACTTGGCACGATACTGGCTTATGTGAATGTGACGACGCATTCACCCAAAGAGTTTTAACACCGGAGGTTACTTAGCATGTCAGCCCAGAACGTTTTGGCCCTGATCCAGGAACACGAAGTCAAGTTTGTTGATCTGCGTTTTACCGACACCAAGGGTAAAGAGCAGCACGTATCCATCCCTTCCCACCAGGTTGACGAAGACTTCTTCGAAGACGGCAAGATGTTCGATGGTTCCTCCATCGGCGGCTGGAAGGGCATCAACGAGTCTGACATGGTGCTGATGCCGGACCCGGCTTCCGCCAAACTGGACCCGTTCACCGAAGAGACCACTCTGAACATCGTCTGTGACGTGCTTGAACCCGCCACCATGCAAGGCTATGACCGCGATCCGCGCTCCATCGCCAAGCGTGCCGAAGATTTCCTGAAGTCCAGCGGCATCGCTGACACCGTGCTGTTCGGGCCGGAGCCGGAATTCTTCATGTTCGACAACATCACCTTCTCCAACACCATGGGCCACAGCTTCGTGAAGATCGAATCCGAAGAAGCTGCCTGGAACTCCGGTACCGACTACGAGCACGGCAACAAGGGTCACCGTCCATTCGTCAAGGGTGGTTACTTCCCGGTTGCCCCGGTTGACTCCTCCCAGGACATCCGTGCCGCCATGTGCCTGGTGCTGGAAGAGATGGGCCAGGTCGTCGAAGCTCACCACCACGAAGTGGCGACCGCCGGTCAGAACGAGATCGCAACCCGCTTCAACACCCTCACCCTGAAGGCTGACGAAGTGCAGGTCCTGAAGTACGTGATCCACAACGTGGCCCACGCCTACAACAAGACCGTCACCTTCATGCCGAAACCCATGTTCGGTGACAACGGCTCCGGCATGCACTGCCACCAGTCCTTGGCCAAAGACGGCGTCAACCTGTTCGCAGGCGACCTGTACGGCGGTCTGTCCGAGATGGCGCTGCACTACATCGGCGGCATCATCAAGCACGCCAAGGCCATCAACGCCTTCGCCAACCCGACCACCAACTCCTACAAGCGTCTGGTGCCGGGCTATGAAGCACCGGTCATGCTGGCCTACTCCGCCCGCAACCGTTCTGCCTCCATCCGTATCCCGGTCGTGCCGAGCCCGAAAGCCCGCCGCATCGAAGTACGCTTCCCGGATCCGGCTGCCAACCCGTACCTGGCCTTCGCTGCCCAGCTGATGGCCGGTCTGGACGGTATCATCAACAAGATCCATCCGGGCGATGCCATGGACAAGAACCTGTATGATCTGCCGCCGGAAGAAGCCGCTGAAGTGCCGACCGTTGCCGGTTCCCTGGACGAAGCGCTGTCCGCACTGGATGCAGACCGTGAGTTCCTGACCCGTGGTGGCGTGTTCAGCGATGATTTCATCAACTCCTACCTGGAACTGAAACAGCAGGATGTTGACCGCGTGCGCATGACCCCGCACCCGCTGGAGTTCGAGCTGTACTACTCCGTCTAATCCGCTTTCCCATGACAAACCCGCCATCTGGCGGGTTTTTTTCATTCTGGCATCGGAAATACCGCCAAACGGGCACGATCATGCAGAAAGATGATCCCGTTCACGGAGCCGTACTATCCTCGGCTGTTCACACCCCGACCCCGTGGTTTTTCTCTGATAGGATTAAGGTGAACCCCGTCAAGGAGAGATGGATGAACACTGTACCCTGGCTGCTGAGCCTCCTGCTGATGGCCTCCTGTTCTGCACAGGCCGCACGCGTCTACTCCTGGGTCGATCCCCAGGGAGTGACCCACTACACCGATGCCCCCCCTCCCGGCAAGAGCGCAAAAGAGGTGGACCTGCGGGTCTCGCCGCTCATCGGCACAGCCCCCCACTCGGTCCAGGTGGACAACTTCAACAGCCTGACCGGTGTCGATGCCAGGAAAGCCCTGGAAGCGGCTCCCCTGGAGATCGACCTCATCTCTCCGGAACCGGGCAGCACATTGCGCGACAATACCGGCAACATCGTCTTCCAGGGCGAGATCTCTCCCCAGGTCCCGGTGCAATACGATGTGCGTCTGATCCTGAACGGCAAGGCGGTGCCCCTGGTTCACAACAGCCTGGCCATACGGGTGGAAAACCTCGATAGGGGCGCTTACGAGGCACGGCTCGAGTTGCTCGCCAAAGACGGTACGATCCTTGCTAAATCTAAGCCAACCACCTTTTACCTGCACAGGGCGTCGGTGAATCAGGCTCCCAGAGCCGCCCCCAAGGCCAATTAGGGGTGATGTGACGCACCGATGCGGGTAAACTTGATGCACTATATTGGTGCATTCAAGGTGTACAGCACCGTTTTAGGGAGAAACCTGTGCCAACCCGCTCGGACAACGCCAAGACACTCTTGGACAATCTGCTGACCGCCGTCATTCTCATGGATGAACGTCTCTGCATTCAATTCGTCAACCCGGCGGCAGAGCAGCTGCTTTCCCTCAGCGAACGACGACTGATCGGCATCGAACTGCCCCACCTGCTGGAACACATCTCTCTCGATCTGCAGCGTTTCAAACAGTGCCTCATTTCGGGGCAGGGCTTCACCGACAGCGAAGTCACCCTGGTGGTGGAGGGGGAGCCCAGGCTGGTGGAGATCAGCGTCAGTCCCATGGCCGATCATGAACAGCGACTGATGGTGGTAGAACTGCGCAAGATCGATCAGCAGAAGAAGATCAGCCAGGAGCTGCAGCAACACGCCCAGCAGCAGGCCGCCAAGGAGCTGGTGCGCGGCCTGGCGCACGAAATCAAGAACCCCCTGGGGGGATTGCGCGGCGCGGCCCAACTGCTGCAAAAGGAGTTGCCCGACCCGGCCTTACGTGAATACACCGGCATCATCATCGAGCAGGCCGATCGCCTGCGGGTGCTGGTCGACAGGTTGCTCGGTCCCCAGCGTCCCGGCCGTCACCAGATGCACAATGTTCACTCCGTGCTGGAACAGGTGCGCCGTCTGGTGGACCTGGAGCTGCCGCCGCAGATCCGCATCGAGCGGGACTACGACCCCAGCATCCCCGAATTCGAGATGGAATCGGACCAGCTGCAACAGGCGTTCCTGAACATAGTGCGCAACGCCGCCGAGGCCCTTGGGGATCAGGACGGCCTCATCCGCATCAAGACGCGCACCGCCTTCCAGATCACCATCCATGGCCAGCGCTATCGCCTGGCGGCCGAAATCAAGATCATCGACAACGGCCCCGGCATTCCCGACGCCATTCGCGACACCCTCTTCTATCCCATGATCACCGGCAAGGACGGGGGAACAGGCCTGGGCCTCTCCATCGCCCAGAACCTGATCGATCAGCACAAGGGGCGCATCGACTGCATCAGCTGGCCGGGCCACACCGAATTCACCATTTATTTACCACTTCGCAAGTAAGGGAACCTCATGACAGCAAAAGTGTGGATCGTCGATGACGACAGCTCCATCCGGTGGGTTCTGGAGCGCACCCTTGGCAGCGAAGGCTTCGAATGCGAAAGTTTCGCCGACGGCGAAGCCCTGCTGAGTTCACTGGAGATGCGCTCACCGGACGTGATCCTCTCGGATATTCGCATGCCGGGCATCGACGGCCTGAGCCTGCTGGAGCAGATCCATCGCCGCCAGGCCGATCTGCCCATCATCATCATGACGGCCCACTCGGACCTCGACTCCGCAGTCAACGCCTACCAGCGAGGTGCCTTCGAATACCTGCCCAAGCCGTTCGACATCGACGAAGCGGTCACCCTGGTACGCCGGGCCGAGAACCACCTCAAGGAGCAGCGGACCAAGCGCAAGGCTCGCCAACAGGAAGCCACCACCACCCCGGAGATCATCGGCGAAGCCCCTGCCATGCAGGAGGTGTTCCGCGCCATCGGCCGGCTGTCGCGCTCCAGCATCTCGGTGCTCATCAACGGTCAAAGCGGTACCGGCAAGGAGCTGGTTGCCCATGCCCTGCACAAGCACAGCCCCCGGGCCCACAAGAACTTCATCGCCCTCAACATGGCGGCCATCCCGAAAGATCTCATCGAATCCGAGCTGTTCGGTCATGAGAAGGGAGCCTTCACCGGCGCCAACAACATTCGTCACGGCCGCTTCGAACAGGCCGATGGTGGCACCCTGTTTCTCGACGAAATAGGCGACATGCCGCTGGACGTGCAGACCCGGTTGCTGCGGGTTCTGGCGGACGGGCAGTTCTACCGGGTTGGTGGCCACCAACCGGTGCAGGTGGATGTGCGGATCATTGCCGCCACCCACCAGAATCTGGAGAAACGGGTCGCCGACGGCGAGTTTCGGGAAGACCTGTTCCACCGCCTCAACGTCATCCGCATCCATATTCCGGCCCTCAAGGAGCGCCGGGAGGACATCCCCCAGCTGGCCCAGCACTTCCTGCTGCGAGCCGCCAAGGAGCTGAACGTGGAGGCCAAGAGCCTGCACCCGGATACCCAGACTTACATCAGCCGCCTGCCCTGGCCGGGCAACGTGCGCCAGCTGGAGAACGTCTGCCGCTGGCTGACGGTGATGGCCTCGGGCCAGGAGGTGCTGGTAGGCGATCTGCCCACCGAGCTGCTGACTCCCATCACTAGCACCGCCGAGCCGGGCCAGCCCGCCCTGACCGGTGGCTGGCAGCAGCAGTTGCAGGACTGGGTGGCCGCCAAGCTGGCGCTGGGGGAGACCGATATCCTGGCGGATGCCATGCCCCAGTTCGAACGGATCATGCTGGAGACGGCACTGGATCACACCCATGGTCACAAGCAGGAGGCAGCCCGCCTGCTCGGCTGGGGCCGCAATACCCTGACCCGCAAGCTCAAGGAGCTCGACATTCCCTGAGCCTGCGGGAAAAACGATTCCCATCACGCCTTGAGGGAAAGCCTGACCAATCACACCCCGTTTGCTTGCAAACGGGGTATCTTTTTCAGGCGCCCCGCCTAGAATGGCAGGCTTTCCAACCCGACTCGCAGAAGGTGCCCCATGATTGACAGATCCCTCCCCCTGACCGACCTGCATCGCCATCTGGATGGCAACATCCGCCCGCAGACCATTCTCGAGCTGGGACGTCAGCACAACATCCGACTGCCAGCCGATGAACTGGAGGCCCTGCGCCCACACGTGCAGATCGTCGAGAACGAGCCGAGTTTGGTGGCCTTCCTGAAGAAACTGGACTGGGGCGTGGCCGTGCTGGCCGACTACGATGCCTGCCGCCGGGTCGCCTACGAAAACGTGGAAGATCTGCTGCGTGCCGGGATCGACTATGCCGAGCTGCGCTTCAGCCCGGCCTACATGGCGATGACCCACAAACTGCACCCGCAGGGCGTGGTCGAAGCCATCATCGACGGCGTGGCCGCAGGCAGCCGTGACTTCGGCATCAAGACCAATCTCATCGGCATCATGAGCCGTACCTTCGGCACCGAGCAGTGCAAGCAGGAGCTGGATGCCTGTCTGGCTCATCGTGATCGCCTGGTTGCCATCGATCTGGCCGGCGACGAACTGGGCTTCCCGGGCGAGCTCTTCACCGACCACTTCCGCCGGGTGCGGGATGCAGGCATGCGGGTCACCGTGCACGCCGGTGAAGCCGCCGGCCCCGAGAGCATGTGGCAGGCCATTCGCGAGCTGGGAGCCGAGCGCATCGGCCACGGCGTCAAGGCCATCCAGGATCCGGCCCTGATGGCCTATCTGGCCGAACACCGCATCGGCATCGAGTCCTGCCTCACCTCCAACCTCCAGACCACCACAGTGGCGAGTCTGGCCGATCACCCGATCCGCCAGTTCCTGGCGGCCGGCGTGCTGGCCTGCCTCAATACCGACGATCCGGCGGTGGAGGGGATCGACCTGCCTCACGAATACGAGGTGGCTGCCCCCGCTGCCGGCATGACGGTGAGCGAAATCCGCACCGCCCAGCAGAACGGCCTGATCCTGGCCTTCCTGAGCGAAGCCGAGAAGGCCGAGCTGAGTGCCCGTACGGCTCAACGCTGAGCAGGGGTAAAACCCAATAAAAAAAAGGCGCTGTCCCAATTACATGTTGAAAGGCTAACCTTGAAGTAGGTCATCACCCTGAGGGCCTTCATCATGGATACCCAAGCCTTTCAACATCTACTGTCTCTCTTTCCACAGCTCACCATGCGCCAGCGTCGCCTCGCGCAACATGAACTCACTACCCCTCACCCAATCACCTCGCTGGCCGCTCAACTCCCCGCTTGTCGATGTTGCCCTCACTGTCAGGCCGAGGCTACGCAGTTGGCTCCCTGGGGTTGGAGTCGAGGGCTGCGTCGTTATCGCTGCAAGCAGTGTCTGCGCACCAGTTCCGTTCTCACCAAGACGCCTCTGGCTCGACTTCGCAAGGCACAATGCTGGGAAGACTACGCCCAGGCCCTCATCGACGGTCTGACCGTCCGACAGGCTGCCGTCCGCTGCGGAGTCTGTAAAAACACCGCCTTCTTGTGGCGTCACCGCTTCCTGAAAGCCATGGCGAGTCACCAGGCGGCACGGGAAGGGGGTATCGTCGAGGTTGATGAGACCTTCTTCTTGGAGTCGTTTAAAGGGCAACGTGGTTTGCCCCGCCCGGCCCGCCACCGTGGGGGCAAAGGCCGTACCCGAGGCACAGGGCCGGATTACATCCCGGTGATGGTGGTTCAGGACCGGGCTGGTCACCATGCGGATTTTCAGTTGGAGAAAATGAATGCCGAGACGGTGATAACTGTTTTGACACCCCTTGTCTCGTCAGATGCGGTGTTGTGTAGCGACGGCGCCGGGGTGTATGCCAGTTTCAGCAAAGCGCAGGGAGTGACCCATCAGGTCGTGCGCAATCGTCAAGGCGAGCGTGTGGTTGGCGCGTACCACATCCAGCATGTAAACGGATATCACCGTCGATTGAAAGAGTGGATGGAGCGGTTCCATGGGGTAGCGACCCACTATCTGAGAAATTATCTGGGTTGGCGAAGGATGTTGGAGCGCTACGGGCGGGAAGTGAATGTGCCACGTTGCTTGCATGAGGCGCTGGGGCGCCCCATGCAACACGTAATTGGGACAATAAAAAAACCGCCTTCGTGAAGTGAACCCCATTTATTGGACACGTTAGCTGGCGGATGACATGGCCTGAGCTCGGTACTGTACCGGGCTCAGGCCGTTTAGTTTTACTTTGAGCCGTTCATGGTTGTAGTAGTGGATGTATTCATCCACTGCTCGCTTCAACTGCTCCGTGTCCTCGTATTT
>NZ_JAPCIZ010000027.1:0-55733 GCF_027707725.1 Aeromonas sp. QDB25
GGTCACGAGGCGCCTGGATGGTGACCTCTCCGTGCTGCCCTTTGAGGCGTTTGGTGGAATAGCCATTGCGATTATTGCCGGTGCCACGGCCTTGTGGGGCGTGTTTCTGGTAGCCCAGATGCTCGTCCATTTCGGCATTGAGCGCGGTCTCGACGGTGAGCTTGATCAGCTGTTGGGTGAGGGTGCCGAGATCTTTTTCAGACTTGATGTCTTTGGCCAGCTCAGCAGCCAGAGCTTTGAGTGTGTCTTGGTCCATTTGCTTACCCACGAAGGTATCCTTTTGAAAAAGTTACTTATTCGTGGGCGGTTACACAATTGGATTTACAGGCTCGATGAGTTCTCTCTATCCCCAGACACCACCTTATTTCACGGATTTTATCTGCTCATTCAACTGTTCTTACCCTATGTGCTACCGCTCGTTACGGCGGTAGCCGGACTGTTTCTCTCGCTCACATTTTTATTTTTCAAAGTGAAATGGCGGCTGAGGCTCTCATGGTGGTTATTTCGCTTTGTCGAGCGGCTTCCCATTGTGCAAAAAGGAGGCAAGATTGCTCATCACTATCCTGCTCCGTTTACCTTCCACTGTTTGAGCTGGTTAAAACGTACTTACTTCAAATTTACTGTTTTTATACTGCCTCCCTTGCTGGTCATCATGGCGTCAGAACACATCAAACCTATGGGGGAAGAGCTCGCTAAAGACCAAATCACCCACCTCGAACAAGGCAACTGGCCAGAGAGTAAGGCCCATAGCCAGTCCCCTCTGCTGGGGGATGAACCCCATATCCGCATCGGCTGTAACACCGCCCACTGCGCCTATCGCCTCAAGGGGGGTGACACCCTGATCCTGCGCCTCGACCAGATAACCGAAACCCGCTACCGGCCTGACAAGGCCGCGCCGAAATAGACGGCATGGAGCAGGCGTCCTGACAGGGAGAGCGCCGACCAGGTCATAATGGGTTGTCGTTTGTGACCCTGTTTCGTACTATTGCCCGCCACTGCGAACCCCCTTTTCCGGCCCGGGCGTCACGCACGGCGCGGGCCCACAAACGGATAGCGATCCCATGACATCTCTGACCCACTGCTCGGTGCTGGCGATGACGCTGGTTGCACTGCCCGCCCTCGCCTCCGGTGACGGTGACGGGTGCGGCTTCTGGCTCACCGACTGCCCTCTCCCCACCTATCCGCTCTATCTCAACGAGAACGACACCCGGGGCAACCTGCTGATGCTGCTGGGGGATGCCCAGCATCACCCCCTGCCCTTCACCCTGCCGGCGGATCCGCTGAACGAGCGCAGCCAGCCGCTGTTCTACCTCACCCGCCTCCCCCAGCCGGAGGAGGTGGAGGACCCGGCGCTGCGCGAGCAGCTCGGCAGCCGGCTGGCCGCCTACGACCCGTCTCTCCCCCCGCTGCTCGAGCACTACGCGGGCCACGACTCCCTCTACGGCCACGCCATCTCCAACTCCCTCTCCTCGGTCAGTGCGTTTCTGGACGCCCTCGAGCAGAGCGAGGTGCCCGCCCCGGAGCGCACGTCGCTGCTGCGAAGCCGTCTGCTGATCCTGGGGCAGCAGGAGAGCCCGGCCCCCGCGACCGAAATGAGCGATGCAGCCCTTGAGTGGCAGGGGTATCTGCAGGCCGCCCGGCACTTCTACGAGAGCCGCTTCGAGGAGGCCCGCGCAGGCTTTGCCGCCTTGCAGCAGGCCAAGGCCCCCTGGGTGGCCGAGAGCGCGACCTACATGGTGATGCGCACGGAGATCAACCTCGCGATGAAGGAGGCGAAGGACGAATACGGCGATCAGGACGTGACCAGGAGCGACAAGGAGGCCCTTCGCCGCGCCATGGCCCAGGGTCAGGCCTATCTGGCGGCCTACCCGCAAGGGCGCTACGCCAGCTCGACCAGAGGACTGTTCAGACGCATCCAGTGGATGGCCGGTGATCTCGGCGCCCTGCGGGATGCCTATGACGAGGCCATGGCAACCCGCCAACCCTTGCCGGCGCTGGAGGCCCTGGTCAACGAGATCGATCTCACCCTGCTCAGTGGCGATGCCTATCGCCATCAGGCGGCCTATCAGGACTCGGCCCAGCCGGCGCTGCTGTTCGTCAATGCCCTGCGGGGTCTCAGACCGACCTATGAGCGGCCGCGGGACTGGCAAGATGCCCAGCTGGACGACGCCATCGCGCACCTGCAAAAAACCGGTCACCAGGCGCAGGCGGCCTATCTCAAGGCCTACGCCCTCTTTTTGGACAAGCAGTTCGAGCAGGTGCTGGCCCTGCCCTCCCCGGGGCAGGAGGACGCCACCCTGGCATTCAGCCACCAGATGCTGCGCATCTGGGCCTGGCAGGGCATGAAGGCCTTCGACAAGGCCGAGCAGGCCCTGATGGCACTGGTGGCCTCCCCCCTGGGTCAGGCCCAGCAGGCGTTCGTGGAGAACGTGCTGGCGGATCACTGGGTGCGCACCGGCAACACGGCCGCCATCTTCCAGCCGGGCAGCCCCATCACCCAGCTGCGCATCCGCGCGGCCGTGCTCAAGCAGGAGGCCGAACCCGCCCTGTTGCGCCAGCAAGCCAGTCAGGGCCCGAGCGCGGCGGAGCGGCAGATTGCGCTCCATACCCTGCTGGTGCGGGATCTCATCGCCAGCGACCCGGCCACCTTCTTGCAGGATGTGGCCCTCATCCCCGCCGATTACAAGGAGGCGACCCCTCCCGCCGACGCGCCCTGGGAACCCGTGCCCAACGGGGATGTGCGCCTCTCGGCGTTCCAGTGGCGCGGAGAGGGGACGCCCCAGGGCTACCACTGCCGGGATCTGGCCCAGACCCTTGGCACCCTGGTGCAGCGCCCCGACGATGGTCATGCCCTCAACTGCTTCGGGGAGTATCTGCGCAGCCGGGATCCCCATATCGACCTGTGGCAGGATCGCGAGATGATCTGGGGGCTGGCGCAAGACGAGCGCCCCACGTTCTCGAGTCGCCTCGCCCTCTATCAGGCCGTGATGGCCAACCCCAAGGCGGAGCCCGAAGACAAGAGCTATGCCCTCTATCGCGCCATCCAGTGCTATGCCCCCTCCGGCTACAACAGTTGCGACAGCCAGGAGATCCCCAAACGCACCCGGCAGGCCTGGTTCAACACCCTCAAGCAGCGCTATGGCAACTCGGTGTGGGCCAGATCCCTCAAATACTACTGGTGAGCCATGAGCAGACCCCCTGAACGCGCCCTGCTGGCGCTGCTGCTGACGACCCTGGCCACCCCCCTTGAGGCCAGTGTCGATGCCAGCGCCTATCACGGGTTCTGGCTCTGGTCCGCCACCCGCCACCAGCCGGTACTGGAACAGGCCAGCACCCTCTATCTGCATCAGGGGGAGATCCTGGACAGGCCCGGCGGCTCCCGCTTCGTCAAGCTGGGGCGGGTTCCCTCCCCCCTCAAGGCCGGGCAGGTCTGGCTGGTGGTGCGTGTCAACGCCCTCCCCCTCTCCCCCGCCCACGAGCAGGTGCTGGTGCGCCTCTACGAGGCGTGGCGCGTGGCCGGGGCCAGGGTGGCGGGCATCCAGATCGACTTCGATGCGGCGACCCGCCAGCTCGATCGCTATGGCAACGCCCTGCAACAACTGCGGCGCGCCCTGCCTCCCGGGTGCAAGCTCAGCGTGACGGGGCTGCTCGACTGGGCGAAAACGGGGGACGTGGCAGAGCTCAATCGCCTGCCCGTGGACGAGCTGGTGATCCAGACCTATCAGGGCACGCGCACGGTGCCGGGATATCAGGCCTATCTGCCCGCCATGGCGCACCTGACCATCCCGTTCAAGGTCGGGCTGGTGCAGGATGGGGAGTGGGATCCCGCCTGGCAGACAACACTGGCCGCCTCCCCCCACTACCGGGGCGAGGTGGTCTTCCTGCTCAACCGCCCGGCGCCGATCCCGGGGACCAGCGCCCCTGTTCCCCGGCATGACGCCTACTGAGACGCGGGTGAACCCTATCGGGGCGCCACAAACAGGAAGAGAAACAAGGATGACGTTTGTCGAGATGAACCCCGCCCACCTGCCGCTGGCCCTGCTGCTGGAGGCCGATCCCGCCGCGTCGCGCATCGCCGCCTACCTGCCCGGGGCCTGGGGCTTTGCCGCCCTGGCGGACAACGAGGTCGTGGGGGCCTGCGTGGCGGGCCTGGTGGGGGAGCAAACCGCCGAGATCTTCAACATCGCCGTTGCCCCCAGCCGCCAGCAGCAGGGCATCGGCTCCGGCCTGCTGCGCTTCGTGCTGGAGAACCTGGCCGGGAAGGGGATAGGCCGCGTCGAGCTCGGTACCGGCAGCTTCGGCCACCAGCTCGCCTATTACCAGCGCCACGGCTTTCGCGTCCATGCCGTCGTGAAGGATCACTTCCTCATCCACTATTCCGAGCCCCTGATGGAGCACGGCATCCAGCACAAGGACATGCTGCGCCTCTCCCTCGCACTGGCGCCGGACACCGCCTCCCCCTGACCCGAGAGGGAAGCCCCGCTCTCCCCCTGATGGCCGCCCCCTGTGGTACACTCCGCCATCCCCTGTTTTTGGTAGGCATGCGATGAAATCAGCCCGTCCCCGTCTCTCCCTCTCCGCCCGCCCTGACGCAGGCAGCACGGCCAGCGGGCCCACCACGGTGCACCTATCCCAACGCCGGGAGGCCCGGCACGCAGGGAGCGTCAACGAGCGCAAACCGGCCCCCGCCCCGGCGGATCGCAAGCTGCTGCTCTTGAACAAGCCCTACATGGTGCTCTGCCAGTTCACCGACGAGGCGGGCCGCGAGACCCTCAAGGATTACATCACCGAGCCCGGCATCTATGCCGCGGGCAGGCTGGATCGAGACAGCGAAGGGCTCTTGCTGCTCACCAACGACGGCAAGTTGCAGGCACGCCTCACCCAGCCGGGAGAGAAGACCCCCAAGACCTACTGGGTGCAGGTGGAAGGCATCCCGAGCGAGGAGAAACTGGCGGCCCTTCGCGCCGGTGTGGAACTCAACGACGGCATGACCCTGCCCGCCGGGGCGCGCATCATGGATGACCCTGCGGTGTGGCCACGCAATCCGCCCATACGCGAGCGCAGGGAGATCCCCACCTGCTGGCTGGAGATCAAAATAGTGGAGGGGCGCAACCGCCAGGTGCGGCGCATGACCGCCCACATCGGCCACCCCACCTTGCGCCTCATCCGCTACGCCATCGGGGAGTGGACCCTCGATGGGCTGGCGCCGGGAGAGAGCCGCGCCCTGCCCGCCCCCGAGCTGGCACCCGCGCCACGACCAGCCGCCACACGAGGCAAACCACGGGCATCCGCCACAGCCGGGGGCACTGGCCGCAGTGCCCCCCGCACCGCCCGGCCAACAGATCAGGATCCACCCCAGGGGCGGGACCGCCGCGGGGCAGACCCGCGCCCGGCCAATCGCAGCGGCGGGCGCACCACCGCCCGCCGTCCGGCTCGCACCAAGCCCTCTGAATGAATGCGACAGCGGATCTGCATCGAGCGCCCCCGCCGGGGCAAAGCCAACAAGACAAGGAGTCCTTATGAGCGATCACCCACCGCTGCCCACCCGCCTCACCGTGGCCGCCCTGGTGCACTGGCAGGGGCGTTTCTTGCTGGTGGAAGAGGAGATTGCGGGCCAGCGCCGCTTCAACCAGCCCGCCGGCCACGTGGAGCCGGGGGAAGATCTCATCCAGGCGGCCTGCCGCGAGCTGAAGGAGGAGACCGGGCTCACCGCCGCTCCCACCGGCTGGCTCGGGGTCTACCTCTTCAAACCGGCGGACAGCGAGGCCACCTTTGTGCGCACCGCCGTCATCTTCGACCTTGAAAAGTCGCCCGGTCAGCACCATCCAGAGGATCCCGACGGTGACGTACTGGCCTGTCACTGGCTCAGCCTGGAGGAGATTGCCGAGTGCAAGCCCGCCCTGCGAAGCCCCCTGGTGTGGCTGTGCATCCAGGACTATCTGGCAGGCACCCGCCTGCCGCTGTCGGCCCTCAAGGCCTTTATCTAAGCGCCATTGGACGCTCTTTTTGACGCTATGGGGCCGAGACAAGAAAAACGATTTCCCGCCACCGGGCTTCCAAGGGGAACGGCGGCAGGGAGATGTGACCGGGGGCGCAAAACTCTGGTAGAATACGCCCCGTTTAAACGAACTGGTAACTTCGACTAATGACAGACAACAGCCAAATCAAGGTGATCGTCGGCATGTCCGGCGGCGTGGATTCTTCCGTCTCGGCCTACCTGCTCCAGCAGCAGGGCTATCAGGTCGAAGGCTTGTTCATGAAGAACTGGGAAGAAGACGACACGGACGAGTACTGCTCTGCCGCCCAGGATTTGGCTGATGCCAAGGCCGTCTGCGACAAGCTGGGGATGAAACTCCACACCATCAACTTCGCCGCCGAATACTGGGACAACGTCTTCGAGCACTTCCTGGAAGAGTACAAGGCGGGTCGCACCCCGAACCCGGACATCCTGTGCAACAAGGAGATCAAGTTCAAGGCGTTCTTGGAATTCGCCGCCGAAGAGCTGGGGGCCACCTACATCGCCACCGGCCACTATGTGCGCCGTGACGACAGCACCGGCCGCCCTCGCCTGCTGCGCGGTCTGGATACCAACAAGGATCAGAGCTACTTCCTCTATACCCTGAGCGAAGCCCAGGTGGGTCAGAGCCTGTTCCCGGTCGGGGATCTGGAAAAACCCGAGGTGCGCCGCATCGCCGAGCAGCTGGATCTCATCACCGCCAAGAAGAAAGACTCCACCGGCATCTGCTTCATCGGTGAGCGCAAGTTCAAGGACTTCCTGGCCAAGTTCCTGCCCGCCCAGCCCGGTCCCATCGAAACCGTGGACGGCAAGATCATCGGCGAGCATCAGGGGCTGATGTACCACACCCTGGGCCAGCGCAAGGGGCTTGGCATTGGCGGTCGCAAAGATGCCACCGAAGAGGCCTGGTACGTGGTGGACAAAGAGGTGGAGCGCAACACGCTCGTGGTGGCACAAGGGGAACACCCCCGCCTCTACTCCGACGGCCTGGTCGCGAGCCAGCTGCACTGGGTGGATCGCACCCCCATTCGGGCGCCGCGCCGCTGCACCGTCAAGACCCGTTATCGTCAGGAAGATATCCCCTGCCTGATCCAGCCCATCGACGACGAGACCATCCGGGTCATCTTCGACGAGAAGCAGGCTGCGGTGACCCCGGGCCAGTCCGCCGTCTTCTACGACGGGGAAGTGTGTCTGGGCGGCGGCATCATAGAACAGCGTTTCAGCCATCCGGTCTAAGGGCTGGGCGCTCACGAGCGTCCGCGCTGTACTCCCTTCTCCCCTCGCGGGAGAAGGGTTGGGGATGAGGGGGTAACCACCCTCACCCTGACCCTCTCCCTGAGGGAGAGGGGACAAAGAAAAACAGTACCAGGCAGCGATGCATGATTGGCAACGTCCAGGCCGGATCATGGCATCGGCCGGTGAAAGAACAGAACAGGGCCGTGAAGACATGGCCGACACATTCCAGGCCGGATCATGGCATCGGCCGGTGAAAGAACAGAACAGGGCTGTGAAGACATGGCCGACACATTCCAGGCCGGATAATGGCATCGGCCGGTGAAAGAACAGAACAGGGCTGTGAAGATATGAGCGACAAATTCCAAGACAGAACCATGGCCTTCGCAGGCATCTGCCAGGCCGCCTATCTGGTGCAGAAAGTGGCCCGTGACGGCTCCTGCGACGAAGCCTCCCTGCGCGAGAGCCTGCAAAGCATTCTGGTCACCAACCCCACGCAGCCGCTGGAAGTGTTCGGCAGCCACCTGGCCATTCGCGACGGCTATCGCGCCCTGGTGGAACAGCTGGGGGCCGACGGCAGCCAGAAGAATGCCGAGCTGACCCGCTACGTGGTGAGCCTGATCGCGCTGGAGCGCAAGCTCGCCAAGCGCAAGGACATCCTCAACATGCTGGGGGAGCGGATCAGCCAGATCGGCCGCCAGCAACAGCATTTCGATCTGCTCGACGAGCAGATCCTGGCCAACATGGCGAGCATCTACAGCGACCTTATCAGCCCCATCGGGCCACGCATCCAGGTGGCGGGCACCCCGCTCTTCCTGCAGCAGCCCCTGGTGCAGCACAAGGTGCGCGCCCTGCTGCTCGCAGGCATCCGCGCCGTGGTGCTGTGGCGCCAGCTCGGCGGCAGCCGTACCCAGATCATCTTCGCCCGCAAGAAGATGGTGGAACTGGCCAAACGATTTTAACCCCCACACCAATCATCAGGAGTTCACCCCATGGAGCTGTCCGCGCTGACTGCTGTTTCCCCGATTGACGGTCGTTATGGCGACAAGGCCGATGCCCTGCGCCCTATCTTCTCCGAATTCGGCCTGCTGCGTTTTCGCGTCGAAGTCGAGGTGCGCTGGTTGCAAAAACTGGCCAGCCACGCCGGGATACCGGAAGTCCCTGCCCTGAGCGCGGCCGCCAGTGCCCTGCTCGACGGCATAGTCCAGAGCTTCAACGAGCAGGATGCCGCCCGCATCAAACAGATCGAGCGCACCACCAACCATGATGTGAAAGCGGTGGAGTACTTCCTCAAAGAGAAAGTCGAAGTGAACCCGGAGCTGGCCGCAGTCAGCGAGTTCATCCACTTCGCCTGCACCTCGGAAGACATCAACAACAACTCCCACGGCCTGATGCTGAAAACCGCCCGCGAAGAGGTCATCAAGCCTTATTGCGAGAAGCTGATTTCCGAGCTCAAGCGCCTGGCCGTTGAGTACCGTGACATGCCGCTGCTCTCCCGTACCCACGGTCAGCCGGCCACCCCGAGCACCATGGGCAAGGAGATGGCCAACGTCGCCTACCGACTGGAGCGCCAGTACAAGCAGATCATGGCGGTGGAGATCCTCGGCAAGATCAACGGCGCGGTCGGCAACTACAACGCCCACATCAGCGCCTACCCGGATGTGGACTGGCACCAGTTCTCCGAGGAGTTCGTTACCTCCCTGGGCCTTTCCTGGAACCCCTACACCACCCAGATCGAGCCACACGACTACATCGCCGAGCTGTTCGACGCCATGGCCCGCTTCAACACCATCCTGATCGACTTCGACCGCGACGTGTGGGGCTACATCTCGCTGGGCCACTTCAAGCAGCGCACCATCGCCGGCGAAATCGGCTCCTCCACCATGCCCCACAAGGTCAACCCCATCGACTTCGAGAACTCCGAAGGCAATCTGGGTCTGGCCAACGCCGTGTTCCAGCATCTGGCGAGCAAGCTGCCTATCTCCCGCTGGCAGCGTGATCTGACCGACTCAACCGTGCTGCGCAACCTGGGGGTGGCGGTGGGTTACTCCCTGATTGCCTATCAGGCGACCCTCAAGGGTATCTCCAAGCTGGAAGCCAACGACGCCGCCATGGCCGCCGATCTGGATGCCAACTGGGAAGTACTGGCCGAGCCGATCCAGACCGTGATGCGCCGCTACGGGATCGAGAAGCCCTACGAGAAGCTCAAGGAGCTGACCCGTGGCCGCCGCGTCGATGCCGAAGGGATGCGCACCTTCATCGACACTCTGGAGTTGCCGGAAGCGGTCAAGGTCGAGCTGAAGAAGCTGACCCCGGCCAACTACATCGGCGACGCCCAGCGTCTGGTCGATCTGCTGAAATAAGCGGATAAGTGACACCACCGGGGCCCTGTGCATGATCTGCAACAGGGCCCCGGTTATTTTATGTGGCACCCTATACACCCTTTGCAAGAGGTCTTGCCCGAGGCCAGCCACCGCCTCTGGCAAGACCTCTCTTGACCTTTGTCGAACCCTTTGACGAGAAGATCTATGTACCAACTCAATCTGGATATCGCTCACTTCCTAGAGCACTACTGGCAGAAGCGCCCACTGCTCATCAAGGGCGGCTTCACTGACTTTCAGGATCCCATCAGCCCGGACGAGCTGGCAGGTCTGGCCATGGAAGAGGTGATTGAATCGCGCCTCGTCACCCGCTTCAACAACAAGTGGGAGGCGGCCCACGGCCCCTTCGAATCCTACGATCACCTGGGTGAAGAGAACTGGACCGTGCTGGTGCAAGCCTGCAACCACTGGGCTCCCGAGGTCAACGAACTGGCGCTGCCGTTCCAGTTCATTCCGGGCTGGCGTTTTGACGATGTGATGGTGAGCTTCTCCACCCCTCACGGCGGCGTCGGTCCCCACATCGACAACTACGACGTCTTCATCACCCAGGGCCAGGGCAAACGCCACTGGCGCGTCGGCGATGCCAAGCCCTTGAACGAGTTCGCCGCCCACGCGGCCCTGCTGCACTGCGAGCCGTTCGAGGCGATCATCGACGCCATCATGGAGCCGGGCGACATCCTCTACATCCCGCCCGGATTCCCCCACGAGGGCTACGCCATCGAGCCCTCCCTGAACTTCTCGGTGGGTTTCCGCGCGCCGGACGCCAAGGCCCTTGTCTCCTCCTTTGCCGATCACCTGATCGACAACGAGATCCGCACCGAACGTTACGGCGACCCGGACCTCCAGCCCCGCGCCCGCCACGGGGAAATCCAGCCCCATGAGCTGCACCGCCTGCGGGAGTTGATGCAACAGGCCCTCGACGACGAGACCCTGTTCAAGGAGTGGTTCGGCACCATGATCTCCGAGGCCAAGCACGATCTGGACGTCAATCCGGTGGAGCCGGACTACAGCGCCGACGAGGTGGCCGACCTGCTGAGCCAGGGGGAACCCGCCATCAAGGTGCCGGGGTTGCGCAGCGTCTGGTTCAGCGGCGAGAGCCGCACCTGCTACATCGACGGCGAAGCCTGGACCCTGCCAAGCGAGGATCCGGCCGCCATCACACTCCTGTGCGACAAGGACATCATCACCCAGGACGCGCTGGTGGAACTGGCCGATCAGGCGGGCTTCCTGCAACTGCTGACCCGGCTGGTCAACCGCGGCTACTGGTTCTTCGGCTGATCCAGAGGGCTGCCGCCCCTCCCGACGTGCCGGGAGGGGCGGCGTTTTTTTCCGCTGTAGGCCAACCGGCTCCTGCCTTGCGCTGCTTCGCCCTGACGCCGCGGGAGGGAGTGACTACACTGGATGACGGCCAACGGCATCGGGCCGGATCGCCCCCGCAATGGGGCCCTGTTGTTTGTCATTTAACAACATGGGATCGGGCAGGATGCGAGGCCAGAAATGGGAACCAAATGGCCTCAGTTGCGGAAAATCAATTATTTTAGCCCCTAAAATGAGCTGTGAGCGAAAACGTTATCTTTCAAATTGAGGCCGTTTTCGCTCAAAACGTTGTTTCTGGATCATAAAAAGTATCCAAAAACTGGTGTATATTGCACGGCGGAAATTCCTTAACCATGAAGACTGACATGAAAAAGACCAAAATCGTCTGCACCATCGGTCCCAAGACCGAATCCAAAGAAATGCTGGGCAAGATGCTGGATGCCGGCATGAACGTCATGCGCCTGAACTTCTCCCACGGCGACTACGCCGAACACGGTGGTCGCATCAGCAACCTGCGCGCTGTCATGGCCGAAACCGGCAAGCACGCAGCCATCCTGCTGGACACCAAGGGTCCGGAAATCCGCACCATCAAGCTCGAAGGCGGCAACGACGTCTCCCTGGTCGCCGGCCAGACCTTCACCTTCACCACCGACCAGACCGTGGTGGGCAACAAAGACAAAGTCGCCGTCACCTATGCCGGTTTTGCCAGCGACCTGCGCGTCGGCAACCGCATCCTGGTTGACGACGGCCTGATTGGCCTGGACGTCATCGAAATCACCGAGCGCGAAGTGATCTGTAAAGTGCTCAACAACGGTGACCTGGGCGAAAACAAGGGCATCAACCTGCCGGGCGTCTCCATCAAGCTGCCGGCCCTGGCCGAGAAAGACAAGCGCGACCTCATCTTCGGTTGCGAGCAAGGCGTTGATTTCGTTGCTGCCTCCTTCATTCGCAAGAAAGAAGACGTGCTGGAAATCCGTGAGCACCTGAAAGCCCACGGCGGCGAGAACATCCAGATCATCTCCAAGATCGAAAACCAGGAAGGCCTGGACAACTTCGACGAGATCCTGGCTGTCTCCGACGGCATCATGGTTGCCCGTGGCGACATGGGTGTCGAGATCCCGGTAGAAGAAGTGATCTTCGCCCAGAAGATGATCATCGAGAAGTGCAACAAAGCCCGCAAAGTGGTCATCACCGCCACCCAGATGCTGGACTCCATGATCAAGAACCCGCGTCCGACCCGCGCCGAAGCCGGCGACGTGGCCAACGCCATCCTGGACGGTACCGACGCAGTCATGCTGTCCGGTGAGTCCGCCAAGGGCAAGTACCCGCTGGAAGCCGTGACCATCATGGCCACCATCTGCGAGCGTACCGATGCCGTGATGCCGTCCAACCTGTCTGCTGCCAACGACAGCAACAAGCTGCGCATCACCGAAGCGGTCTGCAAAGGCGCGGTAGAGACCTCCGAGAAGCTGGACGCCCCGCTGATCGTGGTTGCCACCGAAGGCGGCAAGTCTGCCAAGGCCATTCGCAAGTACTTCCCGAAAGCCTGGATCCTGGCCATCACCACCAACAAGAAGACCGCTGCCCAGCTGGTGCTGACCAAGGGTGTGGTTGCTCACGTGGTTGACTCCATCGCCTCCACCGACGACTTCTATCGCATCGGCAAAGAAGCCGCGCTGGAAATCGGCATGGGCGTGAAGGGTGATGTGGTTGTCATGGTCTCCGGTGCCCTGGTACCGAGCGGTACCACCAACACCGCCTCCGTTCACGTACTGTAATCAGTCCTGAACCGATGAAAGCGGCGCCTGCGGGCGCCGTTTTTTTTTATCTCTCCCCCTGCTGCCCCTCTTGCGCCGGTGCTAGAATCCACGCGGATTTTACCCTGGTGGAAAATCCCCCGAACATCGCATAATCACCCGGACGCTTTATGCTCTCAACACGCTTCAAAAGAGCCTCGGCCACCCTGCTGCCGCTGCTCTGTTTACTCATCACCTTCTGGACCCCGAGCACCCTGGCGCAGGATCTGCCCCAGCGCGCCACCGTGCAGCGGGCGCTCGACGCCCTCGGCAAGTCGGACACCCCCACGGCCAGCCAGCAGGCGGACCAGAAGTTCCTGACTGACACCCTCTCCCTCCTCGACAGCATCGACAAGGAGAAGAGCAAGGCCAAAACCCAGAGCGAACGCCTGCGCACCCTGCCGGCAGAGCTCAAGGAGATCGGCGCCAAGCTCGACGCCCTGACCCAGGGCAAGAGCCCGGAGCAGCTCAAGAGCGAATACGCCACCATGAGCCTGGCGGAGCTCGATGCCCGCCAACCCGAGATCATGGCCAACATGCAGGCGGCCCAGGAGGCCCTTGGCACCATCGGCAGCCAGATCACCAACCTGCAGACCCTGCCGGAGCGGGCCCAGGCCAGCATGAGCCGCGCCTATCAGCGCAGCCAGGAGATCCGCACCCGCCTCAACGCCGGGGACGGGGTGAGCAGCGCCGAGAAAATGAAGCTTAATGCCGAACTGGCCCTGCTGGATCTGCAACTGGCCAACCTGCAAAAGGAGCTGGACAACCGCACCAGCATGCAGGACCTGGTGGTCAAGCAACGGGACTACCAGAGTGCCCGTCTCGCCAGTGAAGAGCAGAAACTGCAGGCATTGCAGGAGCAGAGCAGCGCCAAGCGCCTGGGGGACACCGAGAAGACTGCCGAAGAGACCGGCGAACTGGTGGCCGCCGAAGACAACCCCCTGGTGCAAAAAGAGCAGGAGCTCAACTACCAGCTCAGCCAGCAACTCATCAGCTCCACCAACAGCCTCAACACCCTGGCCCAGAAGAACCTGCAGGCGAAGAGCATGCTGGAGCGCGGCACCCAGACCGAGCGCAACCTCAACGAACAGGTACAGATGCTCAAGGGCAACCTGCTGCTCTCGCGCATCCTCTATCAGCTCTACCAGCAACTGGAAGCGGCCCCCTCCACCCTGGTGAAGAACCTGGAGGAGCAGATCGCCGACCTGCACCTGGCCCAGTTCGAACTGAGCCAGCAGCGTGACCAGCTGTTCCAGAAGAACCAGTATCTGGACAACCTCATCGCCAGCAGCGGCGAGACGGTGAGCGACGAAGACAGGGCCAGCCTTGCCAAGCTCATCGACACCCGCATCGGCCTGCTGGATCAGCTCAACCGCCAGATGGATGCCCAGCTCACCAACGCCATCAGCCTGCAACTGACCCAGCAGCAGCTGACCCGGGTCTATGCCTCCATCGAGTTCACCCTGCAGCAGCACATCTTCTGGGTGAGCAGCAACAAGCCCATCGATGCCAAGTGGTTCATCACCTGGCCGGCCCAGGCCTTCAAGCAGGCCTCCGACTGGGTGCTGAAACCGGACTGGAGCGGCTGGGGCGACATGCTGCTGGCGGTCTCCCTGCTCTCCCTGCCGCTGCTGCTGGTGGGCGGCCTGCTGCTGTGGAAGCGCGGCACCCTGCTCGAGCGCCAGAAGAAGATCGTCAAGGATCTGGGACGTTTTCGTCAGGACAGCCAGTGGCACACCCCCCGTGCCCTGCTGTTCACCGTGCTGCAACGCCTGCCGGGCACCCTCTTCATCCTGGCCGCCGGCCTGCTGCTCGCCTATTGCGGCCTGCTGAGCCCGAGACTCATCTTCCAGATCACCCTGAACCTGGCCCTCGGCTATCTGGTGTTCAGCGTCTACCTGTCTGTGATGCGACCGGGGGGCATCGGCGAGACCCACTTCCGCATGCCGCGGGACGAGCTGCAGGCCAAGCGCAACAGCATGCGCTACCTCTGGCTGCCCCTGCTGCCCCTCATCATGCTGTCGACCAAGGCGGTGGTGGAGCCCTCCTCCCTTGGCAACGACGTCATCGGTCAGGGCATGACCATGCTGCTGCTGGGGCTGACCGCCTACCTGGTGCTGCCCATCTCCCGCGCCCGCATCAAGGGCGAGGCGAGCATGTTGCAGACCCTGACCGCCGTCGCCCTGGCGCTGGCGCCGGTGGCCCTGATGGTGCTGGCAGCCCTTGGCTACTACTACACGGCCCTGAAACTCACCGGCAGGCTCATCGAGTCCTTCTACCTCATCATCATCTGGGGTCTGGTCTATCGCACCGCCCTGCGCGGTCTTGAGCTGGCGGCCCGTCGTCTGGCCTATCGCCGCGCGGTCGCCAAGCGGGAACACAAGACCCAGGAGGATGCGGAAGGGGGCGAAGCCATCGAAGAGCAGCCCATGGATCTGGAAGAGGTCAGCCAGCAGTCCCTGCGTCTGACCCGCATCATGCTGCTGCTGGTGTTCGGCGTCGCCTTCTACTGGCTCTGGTCTGATCTGGTGGCGGTCTTCACCTACCTCGACAGCGTGGTGCTGTGGCACAAGAGCGAGGGGACCGGGGCCAACGCCGTGCTCTATCCCATCAGCCTGAGCGACGTGCTGACCGGCCTCTTCGTGTTTGGTGCGGCTCTGTCGCTGGCCCGCAACCTGCCGGGCCTGCTGGAGGTGCTGGTGCTCTCCAAGCTGCGTCTCGCCCAGGGCACGGCCTACGCCTTCACCACCATGCTCAACTACGCCCTGATCGGGGTGGGCAGCCTGACGGCGCTGGCCATGCTGGGGGTCCAGTGGGAGAAACTGCAGTGGCTGGCCGCCGGTCTCTCGGTCGGTATCGGTTTCGGCATGCAGCAGATCGTCTCCAACTTCATCTCGGGCATCATCATCCTGTTCGAGCGCCCGGTGCGGATCGGCGACACCGTCACCATCGGCACCATCTCGGGCACGGTCAACAAGATCAGGATCCGCTCCACCACCCTCACCGACTTCGACCGCAAGGAGGTGATCATCCCGAACCAGCAGCTGATGATAGAGCGGCTCATCAACTGGTCCCTGTCCGACACCGTCACCCGGGTCATCGCCCGGGTCGGGGTGGCCTATGGCTCGGATCTGGATCTGACCCGCAAGCTGTTGATGCAGGCCGCCATGGAGAACAGCCGGGTGCTGAAAGACCCGGCCCCCATCGTCTACTTCCTCACCTTCGGGCCCAGCACCCTGGATCACGAGCTGCGCTTCTTCGTGAGCGAGCTGGGGGATCGCAACCCGGCCATCGACGAGCTGAACCGCCGCATCGACGTGCTGTTCCGCGAGCATGGCATCGAGATCGCGTTCAACCAGATGGACGTCTACATCAAAAACATGCAGGGAGACGAACAGAAGGTGGAATCCCGCCCGGCGCTGCCGCCGGCGGGGAACCAGCCCGTCTGATCCCGCCCGCTTCACAGGCCCCGTCACGGGGCCTGTTTTTTTCTGCCCGCCCCCCGCCTTGGAAAGCGCAGATCGCCCCCAATATAGGGAAGACAACGGACTGTCTGCACGAGGAACCCAATGGACTCTCTCTACGCCGTGGTGCTCTTTGCCATCTCGGCATCGGTCACCCCCGGCCCCAACAACATCATGGTGATGAGCGCCGGCGCCAGCGTCGGGATACGCAAGAGCCTGCCCCTGCTCATGGGGATCTGCGTCGGCTTCACCCTGATGCTGTTGCTGGTGGGGCTGGGCTTTGGCCAGCTCTTTACCCGCTTCCCCGAACTCCACATGTTCATCAAGTGCGCGGGCACCCTCTATCTGCTCTATCTTGCCTGGCTCATCGCCCGCCCGACGGACGGGATGACTGACAGCAACGGGGCCCGCCCGTTCGGCTTTTTCAAGGGTGCCCTGTTCCAGTGGGTCAATGCCAAGGCCTGGGTGGTTGCCACCGGCGCCATCGCCGCCTTCACCAGCGCGGGGAGCGACCCCTTTGAGCAGCACCTCGTCATCGCCCTGACCTTCTTCATCGTCTCTTTCCCCTGCGTCGGACTCTGGCTCCTGTGCGGTTCCCTGCTCAAGCGCTGGCTGGCAAACGATCTTGCCCGTCGCCGCTTCAACCAGGTGATGGCAGCCCTGCTGGTACTGTCAGTGGTGCCCGTCATTCGCGAGATCCTGATCCCCGCCTGAGACGCCGGGACTCCCCTTTCCCTTGACCCGACGGATGGCCGTCGCAAAGGAGATGCAATGCAACAAGTGGTCTATGTGGCCAACCCGGTGAGCGGGTTGATCCATGTGTTTCGCCTCGAAGCAGGCACCCTCGCCCCGCTGCAGGAAGTGCAGACCGGCGGCGAGGTGCAGCCCCTGGTCATCAGCCCGGACCGGCGCTGGCTCCATGCGGGGGTGCGCCCCGATTTTCGGGTGCTGAGCTTCCCCATCGCCGCCGATGGGCGGCTCGGGGCCCCGACCTCGGCGCCACTGCTCGGCAGCGCCTCCCACACCTGCACCGATGGGAGCGGCCGCCTTTTCTTTGCCGCCTCCTACGCCTTCAACCACGTCACCGTCTCCCGCCAGGATCAGGCGGGCCGGATGCAGCCCCCTCACCAGCGTCTCGACCACCTGATGGCGGCCCACTCGGTCACCTGGCTCCCGGGGCAAAACGGGGAGCAGGATCTGCTGGTGGCCTGCCTGAAAGAGGACAGGGTGCGCCGCTTTGCCCTGGTGGACGAGAGGCTGGTTCCCCATCCGTTGGGGGACATTCACACCGCCCCCGGCGCCGGGCCCCGCCATCTGGCACTGCACCCGGACAACGGCGATCTCTATTGCCTCAACGAACTCGACGCCACCCTCAGTCGCTACCACAGGGAGGCGGACGGACAGATAGTGGCGCGCGAGAGCCTGGACATGCTGCCCCCAGGCTATGAGGGGGAGCGCTGGGGCGCCGACCTGCACCTGACCCCGGATGGACGTTTTCTCTACACCAGCGAACGGGCCAGCAGCCTGCTCACCCTGTTCGGCGTCTCCCCCCAAGATGGCGCCCTCACCCCCCTCGGCCACTTCCCGACCGAGGCCTGTCCCCGGGGCTTTGCCATCGACCACAGCGGCCACTGGCTCATCGCGACCGGGCAGCAATCCCATGAGGTGGCACTGCATGCCATCGACCCCGAAAGCGGCCAGCTCACCCCGGGCCCACGGAGCGAGGTGGGCAAGGGGGCCATGTGGGTGAGGGTGCTCGCCCTCCCCTGAGATGGCAAAAAACGGGCATAAAGAAAGCCATGGCACTGCCATGGCCTGCGTGAGCCGGCCCCCTCAGGAGCCGGTCACCTCCTTCAGGAAACCGGTGAAACGCTGCCAGGACTTGGCATCGGCATCGGCGCGGTAGTTGTCCGAGCCAAAGACGCTGAACGCGTGGGGGGCGCCGCTGTAGCTGGTCGCCTCGTGCTTCACCCCGGCGCTCTCCAGCTCGGCCACCAGCGCCGCAAACTGACCCAGAGAGACCGCCTCGTCGGCGCTGCCGTGCTGGACAAGCAACTGTCCCTTCGCCTCTTTGTAGTCCTGCCCGGCCGGGGTCTCCAGCCCGCCGTGTACGCTCACCACCCCTTTGAGATCCGCCCCGCTGCGGGCCAGCTCCAGCACGGCGGCGCCGCCAAAGCAGTAACCGAGGGCCACCGCATTGTCGAGCCGCCCCCCCTGCCTGCCCGCCTCCGCCAATCCCCCTTGCAGCAGGGTGCGCATCCTGGTCCTGTCCTGATAAAGGGCCCCGGTGAGGCGCTTCTTGTCTTCCACCGTGCCCGGCCTGACCCCGGCACCGAACAAATCTACGGCAAAGACACTGTAGCCCAGGGCCACCAGCATCTCGGCCCGCTTGATCTCGTAACCGTTGAGCCCGTCCCAGTCGTGCACCAGCACCACCAGGGGGGCATCCTTGTCGGCACCCGCCAGGTAATACCCCTCGAACGGCTTGCCTTCGACCTCGTAGCGCACCGCACCGGCCTCGGCCGCGCCGCTCCCCATCAGCCCCAGCAGGGCCAGGATCCATGCCCTCTTCATCCTTTCGTCCTCTCCCGTCAATGGTGCCCCTGAGTGTAGCCGCTTCACATGGGAGCCCGGGTTCAGTGGTACGCAGGCAAAAAAAGAGAGGCCACCCGAAGGTGGCCTCTTTTTCATCATCTCAACGTACAGCAAGCCAGGCGCTTAATCCTTGGCGCTCTCCATGGCACCCGTTTCGGAGTGCTGGGGCAGGATGAGGTTCAGCAGGATCGCCGCCACCGAGGCCAGCCCCACGCCCGCCAGGGCGAAGTCGCCGATCTTCATCTCCAGGGCACCGACACCCACGGTCAGGGTCACCGCCACGATGGCGATGTTGCGGGACAGCCCCAGATCCACCTTGGACTCCACCAGGGTCTTGAGACCGATGGCGGCGATGGATCCGAACAGCAGCAGCATGATGCCGCCCATCACCGGCATGGGGATGGAGGTGAGCAGGGCGTTGAACTTGCCGAAGAAGGCCAGAATGATGGCGAACACCGCGGCCCAGGTCATGGTGACCGGGTTGAAGTTGCGGGTGATCATCACGGCGCCGGTCACTTCCGCATAGGTGGTGACGGGGGGGCCACCGATGAAACCGGCGAAGCAGACGCCGATGCCGTCACCGGCCAGGGTGCGGTGCAGGCCCGGATCCTTGGTGTAGTCCTTGCCGGTCACCCCGCCGATGGCCAGCACGCCGCCGATGTGCTCGATGCAGGGGGCGATGGCCACCGGCAGCATGAAGAGGGCCGCGGCCCAGTTGATCTCCGGGGTCTCGAAGTGGGGCAGCGCCAGCCAGGGGGCGTTGACCATGCCGTCGAAACTCACCTGGCCCATCAGCACGGCAGAGACATAACCGGCGATGACACCGCACAGGATGGGGATGAGCTTGATCCAGCCCTTGCAGAACACGGCGGCAATCAGGGTGACCGCCAGCGAGATCCCCGCCAGGGTCAGCGCCGTGGTGGCAGGCACCACCTGCTCACCGCCGGCACGGCCCATGGCCATGTTGCAGGCTACCTGGGCCACCGACAGGCCGATCACCATGATGACGGGACCGATGACCACGGGGGGCAGCAGCTTGTGCACGAAGCCCATGCCACGAGCGCGGATGATGGCCGCCAGGATGAAATACATGAAGCCCGCGGCAAACAGACCGAACATGGTGGAGGGCAGGCCCCAGGTCTGGGTGGCATAGATGATGGGGGCGATGAAGGCGAAGCTGGAGCCGAGGAAGATCGGCACCTGACGACGGGTGCAGAGCTGGAACAGCAGGGTGCCTACACCGGCGCCAAGCAGGGCCATGGAGGGGTTCAGACCGGTGAGCAGGGGCACCAGCACCATGGCACCGAAGGCGACAAACAGAATTTGCAGCCCGGCGACGCTTTGCTTGACCAAGGAAAACATGGGTATCCTTAATTTTTTGATAACTGACAGGGATATTTGACACTTTTCAGTCATCACAAGACGTTTTCAAGGCAGCCAACGGACCAAACGGCGTCATTTGTTGCCTTTTACTGCTTGGGGAGGGCATGAAACTGGCTTTTTAGGCGGGATTCGCTGCTACAAGCATCGAGGAAGCGATTTTACGCACTTTTATGGCCAACGCCAATCGTTTTTCCGGCGAGTTGACATGACAAGGCTTTCAACTGGTCGACGCAGATATCACCCCAACCCCCTCTCTATACTCGAAGGCGTGACCCCACACCGACAAGGAGTTCCCCATGTCACTGCCCTCGTTCAAACCCAGCCAGCGCCGGCTGCTGCTGGGCTCGGCCATCGCCCTGGCCCTGTTCGCCACCCCGCTGAGCTATGACTTCGATCACCACCAGTGGCAGGCAAACCAGGCCCATGCCAAGTCCTGCTTCATTGCTGGTACCCGCATCCTGATGGCCGATGGCTGCGAACGCCCCATCGAGACCCTGCGGATCGGCGATCGGGTGCGGGACAGGCACGGGCAGAGCAACCGCATCCAGGCCATCGAGCGGGTGGCGCTGGGGGGGCGCAGGCTCTACGGGCTCAATCATCTGCCCCCCTTCTTTACCGCCGAGCACCCCTTCCTCACCACCCGGGGCTGGGCGGCCATCGCACCGGCCATGACCCGCACCGAAAACCCGGCCCTCGCCGTGCTGCCGCTCTTTATCGGCATGCACCTGCTGGGTTGGTCAGAGGGGGGCAGCGCGGGCAACCTGGCGCTGGCGCCGCACCCTGTCGAACTGCCGGTGGCCTCCCTCTCCTGGGTTGATGCCCCGCCCGCCACGGCGCTGTTCAACCTGATCCTCGATGGCAGCCACAGCTATGTGGCCAATGGGCTGATCGTGCACAACAAAGGGGGGGATGGCGGCGGCAACAGTGGTAGCGGAGGCGGCAACAGCGGCGGCGGAGGCGGCAACAGCGGCGGCGGAGGCAGCAACAGCGGCGGCGGAGGCAGCAACAGCGGCGGCGGAGGCAGCAACAGCAGCGGTGGGGGCAATAGTAGCCACAGTGGAAACAATAGTGGAAATGGAGGCGATAGTAGCCATAACGGAAACAATGGCGGGGACGACAGCGGCCACGGCGGCGATGACCGTGGTCAGGGCGAACATGCCGGTGGCGACCAGCACGCTGGCGGCGATCGCCACGGCGGTGGCGACAAGCATGCAGGCGGGGAGCGTCATGCCGGTGGCCGGGTGGACGACAACGGCGTGGACGCCGTCGACGCCAATGGCAACAAGCTTCGAGGCGATGGCAGCGTGGATGACAACGGTGTGGACGCCGTCGACGCCAATGGCAACAAGCTTCGAGGTGATGGCAGCGTGGATGACAACGGCGTGGACGCCGTCGATGCCAATGGCAACAAGCTTCGAGGCGATGGCAGCGTCGATGACCGCCTGGTGCCCCCGCCCGCTCAATAGGTGGCAGCGTCCTGCCCCGCACACACAGCAGGGCGGAAAACAGAGAGGGTGGCCTGGGCCACCCTCTCTGTTTCTATGGCATCGTCATGCCCGCGACACGTGCGGGCAGGTCGCACCTCAGACCCGGCGATAGGGCAGGTAGACCGGCTCCCACATATGGCTCAGGATGTGCTCTTGCAGATCCTGACCGATGAGCGGATGGGAGGGATCCCGGCGCACGATATCCTTGAGCACTGCGGTCGCCACGTGCACCGAGATGTTGCGCAGCTCGCTGATCCTCGGGTAGACGGTGCCCCGGGCGAGATCCGCCTCGCTCACGCACTCCGCGAGCGCAAAGGCGGCGGTGGTGAAGATGTCCGGGCTTATCTCGCGGATCTGGCTGACGATGGCCGCCAGCCCCACGCCGGGGAAGATGAAGACGTTGTTGCCCTGACCGATGCGATAATCCTGCCCCTCATGATGCACGTCCTTGAACGGGCTGCCGGTGGCGACGATGGCGCGCCCCTGGCTCCAGCGGAAGATGTCTTCCGGCAGGGCCTCGCAGTTGGCGGTGGGGTTGGAGAGGGGGAACACCATGGGGCGCTCGCAGTGAGTCAGCATCAGCTGGATGTGCTCCTCCTGGAAGGCGCCGCCGGCGCCGCTGGTGCCGAGCAGCACGGTGATGGGCACGTGGCGCAGCACCTCGGTCAGCCCCGCCTTGCCCTGCAGATCCCACTGGGCCAGCAAGAGGCCCGGCTTGGCGTAGCGGCGCTTGTACTCATCCAGCCCCTCGCGGTTGTCACACACCAGCCCCTGGGTATCCAGGATATAGATGCGATCCCGCGCCGCCTGCGGGTCAAGCCCCTCGCGGATCATCCCCGCGCAGATCTGATCCGCCACCCCGACCCCGCCAGCCCCGGCCCCGTAGACCAGGTAGTGCTGCTGGCCCAGGGTTTCCCCCTTGGATTTGACGGCCCCTATGATGCCCGCCAGCACCACGGCCCCGGTGCCCTGGATGTCGTCATTGAACGACGGCAGCGCCTGCTGGTAGCGGGCCAGGTTGTTGAAGGCGTTGGACTTGCTGAAGTCCTCCCACTGCAGCACGGCGTTGGGGAAGTGGCGCTTGACCCCGGCCACGAACTTGTCGATGAAGTCGTCGTACTCCTTGCCGCGAATGCGCCTGTGGGGCTGCCCCAGGTACATGGGGTCATCCAGCAGCGCCTGGTTGTCGGTGCCCACGTCCAGCGCGATGGGCAGGCAGCAGGCGGGGTGGATGCCCGCCCCCAGGGTATAGAGGGCGAGCTTGCCGATGGGAATGCCCATGCCCCCCACCCCCTGATCGCCGATGCCGAGGATCCCCTGGCTGTCGGTCACGACGATGATGCGCACCGCCTTGGCATCCATGTGGCGGGCGAGGGAGCCCATGTCATCGACGTTCTTCGGGGTGATGTAGAGGCCGCGCGGCTTCTGGAAGCGGTGGCTGAACTCCTGGCACGCCTTGCCCACGGTCGGGGTGTAGATGTAGGGGGTCATCTCCTCCACGTGGCGGGACAGGAGGGCGTAGAACAGGGTTTCGTTGCGATCCTGCAAGGCTCGCAGGTTCTGGTACTTCTCGATGTCGCTGCAGGCGCTCAGGAAGGCCTCATAAACCCGCTCCAGCTGGGCTTCGAAAGTCTGCACCTGGGGCGGCAAGAGGCCGCCCAGCTCAAAATCGGCCCGCTCCTGTTCGGTGAAGGCGGTACCCTTGTTGAGGTTGCGATCGTTGAGCAGATTGGTGCCCGTCAGCGCAACGGGGCGAAAATCGTGACCCTGTGCATCTTTCCACAGCAGATATTGTCCGGTAGCCATAGTCATTCTCTTTGATTTACATGAAGTTGCCATCAGGCAGGAGAGCAAGACTCAGAATGCTGGGGATCATATGACGTTTGCCGATCCGGTTTTGTGAGCTTGGACAAACCCTGCGGCCAAAGGCGCCTTTGCCGGGACAGCCGAAGGTTGCTCCCACGCCCGCCTTGGCGCAAGATCCCGACACGCCCCTGTGGGCATCCCTTTGCGAGCAACGGAGCACCATGACCCCTTCCTCTTCCCCCGCTTTTCTCGTCAGCGGCGTCATCCTCGCGGGCGGTCGCGCCACCCGCATGGGGGGCGATGACAAGGGCTGGGTGCCCCTCGCGGGCACTCCCCTGATCGAACACGTGCTGACCCGCCTGCGCCCCCAGGTGAACGAGGTGCTGATCAACGCCAACCGCAGCCAGGCTCGCTACCGGCAGCTTGCTCCCGTCATCGGGGACGCGCAGGCCGACTTCCAGGGGCCGCTGGCCGGCATGCTGGCGGGGCTGACGGCGGCCCGTCACGACTGGGTGCTGTTCGTCCCCTGTGACGGCCCCGCCCTGCCCCTTGATCTGATGACCCGCTTTCGCGCCGCCATCACCCCGGACACCGATCTGGTGGTGGCCCACGACGGGGAGCACCTCCAGCCCGTGGTCGCCCTGCTGCGCCGCGCCCTGCGCCCCTCTCTGCAACAGGCGCTGGCGGACGGGGAGCGCAAGACCGGGGCCTGGTTTGCCCGCCACCGGATGGCGGTGGTGCCCTTTGCCGACCTGCCCGACGCCTTCGTCAACCTCAACAGCCCGGCCGAACTCGCCGCCTGGGAGGCGAGGCTGCGGGAAGGGGGCGCGCCATGACCCCCCTGCCCCTGCTCGGCTTCGTCGCCTGGAGCGGCACCGGCAAGACCACCCTGCTGGAGCGCCTCATCCCGCGCCTGGTGGCGCGCGGTCTGCGCCTCGGGGTGCTCAAGCACACCCATCACGCCTTTGACATGGACCAACCCGGCAAGGACAGCCACCGCCTGCGCCAGGCGGGCGCCACCCAGGTGATGGCGGCCTCCGACCGGCGCCACGCCCTGATCCGGGAGACCCCGGAGGGGGAGCCCCCCTTCGAGGCGCTGCTGGCCCGCTTCGATGGGAGCGCCCTGGATCTGCTGTTGGTCGAGGGGTTCAAGCACAGGCGCTTTCCCAAGGTGGAGCTGTATCGCGCCGCCATCGGCCGGCCCCTGCTCTTCCCCGATGATCCTGACATCGTCGCCCTCGTGAGCGACGCCCCCCAGGCCACGACCCTGCCCCGGTTCCCCTTCGAGGATCTGGAGGCCATCGCCGATTTCATCTGCGCCCGGTTGCCCCCGCACGAACCCCGTCAGGCCCCGCCGCCCCTTCGCCTCTGCGCCCGGCTGCTGGCGGCCCTGCCCCCATCGGCAGAGCAGGGCGTTGTGCCCGGCTTGCTCAGTCAGGACGAGGCGGGCACCCTGCTGGTGCGCCCGGTGGATGGGGGCCACGACAGTGCCAACTGCCGCATCGAACGGGCGCCGGGTAGCCTGGCCCTTCCCCCCGGCGAGCGGGTCATGGTGCGCCTGCCGACAGGTGCGCCCGTATGAACCGGGGAAACGACGCAGGTCAAGGCGAATGCCGTCCCCCTTGCTATCCTCACAACCCTGACCCGAGATAAGAGAACGCCCTTGCGCCTCAATGCCCCGCTCTCCCGCTTCGATCTGCTCATCTATGGCCGCTACCGCCTGGTCCACGGCCTGCGCATCGCCCTGGCCTTCACCCTCACCTTCCTGCTGACCCGGGAGCTCAAGCTGCCGGAGAGCACCTGGCCCCTCATCACCCTGGTGGTGGTGATGGGCCCCATCTCGTTCTGGGGCAACGTGCTGTCGCGCGCCCTGCAACGGGTGGTGGGCACCGTCTTTGGCGCCGCCTGCGGGGTGGTGGCCCTCTATCTGGAGCTCTACTCCCTGCCCCTGATGCTGGCCTGGTGCTGCGCCATCATGTTCCTGTGCGGCTACCTGGCGCTCGGCAAGCGCCCCTATGTGGGGCTGCTCATCGGCATCACCCTGGGGGTCATCGTCGGCGGGGTGCCAGGGGACATCGAGACCGCGCTCTGGCGCAGTGGCGACGTCATCCTGGGATCGGTGCTGGCCCTGCTGTTTTGCAGCATCTACCCCCAGCGGGCCTATACCCACTGGCGTCTGCAGATGCACGACACCCTGCAGCAGGCCGGGCGGCTCTACCACACCCACCTCTCCCCCAACGTGCTGGAGCGCCCCAAGCTCACCCGAAGCCATGCCCGCCTGCTCGCCAAAATAGTCAGCCTGCGCCCCCTGCTGGCCCCGGCGGTCAAGGAGACCCGCCTTGGCAGCCCGCTGTTCGAGGCGACCCAGACCACCCTTCGCAACAGCGTCTGCACCCTGGAGATGCTGGCCAACACCTACTGGCGGGATCGCCAGAGCCACTTCCTGATGCAGAGCCACCCCGGGCTTCGCGCCTGCCAGCAGGCGACGGAGTCGGTGCTCACCGAACTCGCCCTCATGCTCAAGAGCGGCGATACCACGGCGGCCGACCAGGCCATCGGCCGCCTGCAAGAGGCCGCCGCCCGGCTCGATGGGGACGCAAGCCAGGCACCAGGCCAGGGACACGACCCCACCCTTGGCGGCTACCTCTGGCTCAATCTCCATCTCATCGAGCAGCTCGCCCACCTCCATCGCCTGCTGGGGCTGGTGCTGCAACCCTATGCCAAGCCCTCGGCCCGCCCCTGATCACGCCTCCTGCAACCACCCACAAAAAAGCCCCGCCGATGCGGGGCTTGCTTGTCTCGGGCTCGCGCCTTAACTTGCACGAGCCAGGGGCTGCTCCGGAGTGAGGTAGAGGGAGAAGTCCTCTATCCCCGCCTTCAGGGCGGCAAAGCAGTCGGGGTCGATGGCCGTGCCCAGGTTTTCCGCCATCATCTCCAGGGCCCGCGGCACCGGGATGGCATCCCGATAGGGGCGCTTGGCGGTGATGGCATCGAAGATGTCGGCGGTGGTGATGATGCGCGTCTCCAGGGTGATCGCCTCCCCCTTGAGCCCCTTGGGGTAGCCCTTGCCGTCGAGTCGCTCATGGTGGGCGCCAGCCACCTGGGCCAGCTCCTCGAAGGCGCCGATGCGGCTCAGGATCTCCTCGGTGTAGGCGGCATGCATCTGCACCGCCGCCCACTCCTGCTCGTCAAGCTTGCCCGGCTTGTCGAGGATCGCGTTGCTCACCCCGAGCTTGCCCACGTCGTGGAGCAGGGCACCCCGCTTGAGCCAGCGTCGCCGCGCCTCGGACAGCCCCATCTGGGCGGCGAGGATGTCGGTATAGAGCGCCACCCTGCCGCTGTGCCCCGCGGTATAGGGGCTCTTGGAGTCCACCACCTGGCCGAAGGCCGCCGCTATCTCGTCCAGATAATCCTCATCCAGCGCCACTTCCCCCTGCCCCGCCGGGTGGGCGAAGACCCGCTCCGCCAACGCGGGATCCGCCAGCCCTTGCCAGAAGGCGTCGTCGGCCAGCGCCTCGAAGGCCCTGACCAGGGCGGGATCAAACCAGTTGCCGCTGCGCTCGCGCAGCTCCCTCATCGCCGCGTCCGGCCCGGCGGCGGCGTGAAACACGTCCACCACCTGACAGAGCAGGGCGATGCGGGAGAAGAGCGGGATGGCCTCTCCCGCCAGTTGTTGCGGCCGCCCTTTGCCGCTCCAGTGCTCATCCAGGGAGAGGATCCCCTGGGCCACCTCGTCGCTGAAACGCAACTGGCGGGCGATGTCCGCCCCCCGGTGGCAGCGGGTCAGGATCAGCTCGTTGGCTATCTGATCCCCGTTGCGAAAGATGTGGAACAGGCTGCGAAAACGGCCCAGCAGATCCGCCTGCAAGCCGGTGTGGCCCAGCACGAAGTTGACCACCTCGGAGAGGGAGCCATCCACCAGCTTGAAGTCGCGCTTGAAGTGAAGATCGTCGGTGAGATAGAGCTCGCAGATGCGGGCGGCATTGCTGCTGCACCCCAGATCCTTGAGCAACAGGGTGTAGTAGAGGTCGTGGCGCTGCCGGGCATCCAGTCCCAGTTGCTCCCCCAGACGAGAGCCTATCCAGCAGCAGCGGATGCAATGGCCTCTCGGCTGCCCTTCCGTCATGTCCAGGGCATGGCTGAGAGAACCAATCAGCTCTGCCAAACGCAACCCGTTTACCGTCATAGCCCACTCCCTCTACATCGGGGCGTACTTGCCCGCAGGCATGTATAGCATTTGTCGGGAGTAAAGGATCAGGGGCGCGACAAATTATACCTGCACCGCTCCCCGGCTTGCCGCCGCATCGCGCTGCTCGCGGCTCAGGGTCGAGACCAGTTTGTCGTCCAGATAGAGATCCAGTCGCTCCCCGCGCATCTCTCCCCGCATCAGGCTGCGCTGACCGTCGATGTAGTGGATCTCCATCTGGGCGGTGCGCTCGTCCGGGTAGCTCACCTGTACCTCGCGCACCCCTTGGGGCAGCAGGGCCAGCGGCACCTGGTTGAGGGCAGGATCTAGGTGCTGGTTCACCTTGATGATCGCATCGCTCTTCTGATCCACCAGGGCGGGCGCCTTGCCGGTGATGGGGTTCTTGCCGGACCAGAATTCGATGGTGTTGAACACGAAGAGATCCGCCGTGGCCGCCAGGCCATAGACGGGGGAGAGCAGCACGAAGACGCCGGCACGGCCGTAGCGGTTGTCCACCACGCTGAGGTTGCCCTTGGTCACCATGGAAGAGAGACCCATCTGACCCATGCAACCACCGAGCCCCAGGCTCGCCCCCATTCCCAGCAGCAGGGCCAGTGCCCTGCCTCTCTGTCGTACTGCCATTGTTGTCTACCTGCTCAATAAAAAGGAGGCGGCAGCCTAAACAAGGGGGCCGGGCGGCACAATGACGAAGGGGGGCGTCATACAGCCAGGGTTCAGCCTGGCCGTCCGATCGCTCACTCTGTTGGCAATCTTGCGGTCAGCCCCTCAGATGGAGAGGGCCGACACCGTCTGGGAGACCCTGTCCGCCTCCTGGTGGATCTCGCTCATCAGCTTGTCCACTCCGGCGATCTGCTGCTTGCCGAGTTCGGCGCTGCCCGCCACCCCGGCCATGTCGTCGGTCACCCTGGCGGTCAGCTCGCGGTTCTTCTGCACCACCCTGGCGATCTCGTCGGTAGAGAGCGACGTGCGGGCGGCCAGCTGGCGCACCTCGTCCGCCACCACCGCAAACCCGCGCCCCTGCTCACCCGCCCGCGCCGCCTCGATGGCGGCGTTCAGGGCCAGCAGATTGGTCTGATCGGCGATGGCGCTGATGGTCGAGACGATGGCCTCGATGCTTCTGGACTGCTCGTTGAGCTGGCCGATGAGGGCGATGGCCTCATCCACCTGGGAAGCGATGAGGGAAGAGGTCTGCACCACGGCGCGCAGCAGGCCCGCCCCCTCCTCTGCGCTGTGCAGGGTCTCCTGGGCGGTGCTGTGGGCCAGGCGGGCGGCCTCCCGGGTCGCGTGGTTCTGCTCGATGCGCGCGGTGATGTCGCTGGCGAACTTCACCACCCGCACCACCTTGCCGCTACCATCCCGGATGGGGTTGTAGGTCGCCTCCAGCCAAACGGCCTGCCCCCGGCTGTTGTGGCGCATGAAGAGGCCGGATTTGAACTGACCCCGGGCCAGTTCTTCCCAGAAACGGGGCTGCTCGCGCAGAAAGGCCTCGTCACAGAAGATCCTGTGGTGCCTGCCCGCGATCTCACTCAGGGTGTAACCCATGACGCTCAGGAAGTTGGCATTGGCATGGATAATGTCGCCGTTCGGGGTGAACTCGATCATGGCCCGGGAGCGGTCCAGTGCCTCGGTCAGCGCCTCGAGCCGCCCAAGCCGCTGGTGCTGTTCGGTGACGTCGCTGGCAATCTTGAGTACCCGAGTCACCCGGCCCTGGTGCTTCACCGGGAAATAGGTCGCCTCCAGCCAGCGCGTCTCCCCCTGCCGGTTCACGCGCTCGAAGGTGCCTGACTGCACCTCTCCCTGGGCCAGGCGGCGCCAGAACTGGCGATAGTCACCGGACTCCCCCCAGGCCCTCGGACAGAGCTGGCTGTGGGGCTGCCCAATCAGTTCGGCGGCACCATATCCCATCAGGGCCAGGAAAGGAGTGCTCGCCTCCTGGATGATCCCCTCCGGGCTGAAGATGACGGTGGCGGCACCCGCCTTGATCGCCTCTATGATGCCCTGCTCCTCGTCGAGCCGGGTCTGGCATGCCTGCAACTGCGCTTTGAGCTTCTGATTGAACATGACACTTCTTCCTCGTTGACCATCCCCATGGGCACCACGGCCTCACCCACAGAGGGTATCGGCACCGCCAGCGCCGACATAAGTGGTCGGACGACTGAAACGAATGGGGCGCGCAGTGTATAGAAAAGCGGCGATGCCGCCAAGGGCTCCCAATACGCAGCCCAGGTGAAAGAGGATCAGCCCGGCGGTGAAAAAGGCGGCTAACGAGCGGGAACGCACTCGAGGCAGGCGGGATTGCCGGCAAAGCCGAACCGTTCGTAGATAGCGCGCCCATCACTGCTGGCATGGAGCCACAGCTTGCCCAGTTGCTGCTCGCGGGCATACGCCACCATGGCCACCAGCAGGGCGTTCGCCATTCCCCGTCTGCGCCAGGCCGGCCGGGTGTAGATGTTGAGCAGGTACCCTTCCCGCCCCGCCAGATTGCCCGGGTAGGGCGGGCGCACGAAGAGTGCCAGGGTGGCGCACGCCACCACCTCGCCCTCCTCCTCCACCACCCAGCTACGGGCGCTGCCCTCTTCCTGCGCCTGAATGAAGTAGGCCTGCGTCGCCTCCCTGAGGACCGGCTCCTCATCGGGCCGGGCAAGTTCCCCCACCTCGCAAAAGAGCGCCATGCGCAGTGTCGTCAGGGCAGGAATATCGGCCGCCAGGGCCTCGCGTACCTTCATCTCTTCTCCTTTACATTCCTTTCCCGCCCGTCAGTCAGGCAGGGCTCGTGTGCGGCCACCTTACGCCGGAGGCGAGCGACGGGCAAGGCGCCAGCTGTCGAGCCCCAGGGGGCCCGCCCCCCACACGGCCAGGGTCAGCAGCATCCAGCCCCACAACTGGTGATCGTGAAAGCCCCCCGCCCAGAGGGCCGGGTAGGAGATGACCGCCATGGCGTTGAAGCCAAACAGCAGCAAGGCGACCGGACGGGTGAAGAGGCCCGCCAGCAGGAAGAGGGGCAGCAACAGCTCGGTCGCCGTGCCCGCATAGGCCGCCCACTGCCAGGGCAGCAAGGGCACCTGATATTCGAACTCGAACAGATAGAGGGTGCTGTCCCAGGCCGTGAACTTGAGCCAGCCGGATCGCAGAAAAATGGTGGCGACCCAGAGCCTGGCAAGCAGCAACAGGCCACCGCTGCACCAGGGCAAGATGCGTTCAACAAGGGGGCCAAGGGGCCTGGCAAGGGTTTGCGTTGTCATGGGGCAAGCTCCAGATCGACCAGCAGGTCGAGGGTGATGAGGGGGGCCAGGTGTTCGGCCATGGCGGGATCCTGAGCCAGCAGGCTGGCCAGCGGCCTGCCCTGCAGGCAGCCTTGCAGCAGACGCCAGGCGGCGGCATCCAGGGGAATGGGGTCGACCCGGTGTCCGGGGCGTTTCTTGAGTGCCAGGGAGCAGACAGCATCCAGTTCCCTGACCGTCTCACCGCCGTGCAGGGCCATCTGCCAGAGCGCCAGCACCGGATGGGGGCTCTCCAGGAGTTGCAGATCGCAGGCAGGATGCAGCACCAGCCGCTCCCAGTGCTCAGGGGTCATGGCGGCAAGCCGCTCGGCGGGCCAGCGCCGCGTCTCTGGCGCAAGCAGCGAAACCCGCTCCAGCCCCCACTCGAAGCGGGCCAGATCCCCGAGCCAGGGCAACGCGGCCGTGGTGGGCAAGCGTGCCAGCCAGTCGCCAAAGCCCTCCCCGTAGTCCATGACGCTCCCCTCCTCCAGAGGTGCCGCCAGCACGAACCCTCGTGCCGCCGCCTCAAAGAAGGTCTCGCCAACCATGGCGCGTACCGCGGGGTAGCTGCTGGCGAGCACCTCGGTGAGGCCGAGGATGAAGTTGTTGCGATAGATCTGCAACAGGGCGTCGGGGGCAAAGCGTCCCGGCTGGATGTGCCCGAGGATGGCATCATCCTGGCCGAGCAGACCGCTTGCAAAAGCGCGTTGCAGGGAAGCAAGCTCAGACATGGGCGGCCTCCCCGAGCAGCCCGCTCGCAAAAGTACCTTGCGGGGAAACACGCTCAGACATGGGCGGCCTCCCTGGATGTTTGCTGTGCCGCGCTCAGGATCTCGCTGGCACGCTGCGCCTCTCCCAGCAGTACCGGCAGCGGGGGGATCGCCAGATCCCATTCAATCAGGGTGGGGATGGCGCGCTGCTGGCAGACCTGCTCGTAGAGCACCCAGACGGGCTCGGCCACGGGGGTGCTGTGGGTGTCGATATAGAGGGGCCCCTGAGGCAGGTGCTTCTCGGTAAAACCGGCCAGGTGAATTTCGCCGACCGTGTCGAGGTCGATAGTCGCCAGATAGTCGTCCACCTCCAGGCCGTGATTGACCGCGCTCACATGGAGGTTGTTGAGATCGAGCAGGACGCCGCAACCGCTGCGCCCAGCCAGCTCGGCCAGAAACTCGGCCTCCCCCATCTCCCCCGCCAGTTGCAGGTAGGAGGAGGGATTCTCGACCAGCAGTTGTCTGCCCAGTGTCTGCTGCACCCGATCTATCTTGTCGCTCATGTGCAAAAGAGCGGCCCGGGTGTAGGGCATGGGCAGCAGATCGTTGAAATAGCGCCCGCCGATGCTGCCCCAGCTCAGGTGCTCCGACACCCGCACCGGCGAGATGGCCGCCACCAGGGCTGCCAGCTGGCGCAGGTGCCCGGCATCGAGAGGATCGGCGGAGCCCAGCGACATGCCGACTCCGTGAAGGCTCACGGGGTAGTGCCTCGCAAGCTCCGCCAGCACCTCGAAGCCCTGGCTGTGGCGCTCGAAGTAGTTTTCGCTGTGTACCTCAAGCCAGCCCACTCCGGGCAGGGTGTGGCGGATCTCGTCGTAGTGCGGGGGGCGTAAACCGATACCGATCAAGGGGTTCATGGCTGGGCTCTCAATAGATAGGGCCATGATGTGGCGGGCGCCACACCATGGCATGCGGCTTACTTGGGTTGCAGGGACCCGCCAGCGAGCTTCTCGCACAGCCCCTTGGGCACCACCACGAAGGCATCCCCCTGGGCATCCATCTTGGCGGTGCCGGCGCAGGATCCGCCCTTGGTGGCGCAGTCGTTCTTGCCCGCCTTGACCACGCCGTAGCACTTCTCCTTGTCATCCGCAGCCATGGCCGGCGCGGCGATGAACTGGGCACCCAGGGCCAGCAGACCCGTCATGGCAGAGGCGATGGCAGTACTTTTTTTCACGTTCATGTCTCTATTCCTTGTTGTCGAGAGTGATGTCTCCGGCGCATCTCATCCGGCTACGTTCAATAGAACCGGACGAGGGGGGAAAAGATTTCCCAAAAAACGGCATTAACTTGCCATTAACAAACAAGGCAGCGGTAACCATATGATTTAATGGAATAAATTGCGATAAAAAAAACAGGGCGACGAGTGCCTCCCCCACGGTGTTCATGGCCATTGACCCCGTCACTCGCCGTCCACCCCTTGTCTGCTTTGCACCCGAGGGGCCTATAGTGTCTTGAGTCCTTCCACCCAAAGGTGTCCCATGAACGCTCCTCGCCCTCCCAGATGCACCCTGTCGCTGCCCATCTTCATCCCGGGTCTGCTCTTCATCCTGGCGCTGCTGGCCATCTGCTCCCTGGCCCCGGAGGCCGCCGCCCGCTTCTTTGGCAGCGGCCAGAGCTGGATAGCCCAGCACTTCAGCTGGTTCTATGTGCTGGTGGTCGGCATGTTCCTGATCCTGCTGCTGGTGATCGCCTTCAGCCACTTTGGCAACATTCGCCTCGGGCCGGACGATGCCCGCCCGGAGTTCAGCTTCACCTCCTGGCTCGCCATGCTGTTCGCCGCCGGCATGGGGATAGGGCTCATGTATTTCGGGGTGGGCGAGCCCATGAGTCACTTCGTCTCCCCGCCCCAGGCGACGCCCCTGACCCAGGTGGCCGCCCGCGAGGCCATGGTCACCACCTTCTTCCACTGGGGCTTTCACGCCTGGGCCATCTACGCCATCGTCGGCCTGGTGCTGGCCTACTTCGGCTTTCGCTACAACCTGCCCCTGACCATCCGCTCCGGCCTCTATCCCATCTTCAAGGAGAAGATCCACGGGCCGCTCGGCCACGCGGTGGACGTCTTCGCCCTGGTGGGCACCATCTTCGGCATCGCCACCACCCTGGGCTATGGCGTGATGCAACTCTCGGCGGGGATCACCCGCCTCACCGGCATGGACACCTCGGGGGAGCTGTTTCGCTTCGGCCTCATCGGGGTCGTCATCACCCTCGCCGGCATCTCGGCGGTCACCGGTCTCGACAAGGGGGTGAAGCGCCTCTCCGAGCTCAACCTCTTTCTCGCCATCGTGCTCCTGCTGTTCGTGCTGGTAGCCGGCCCCACCCAGTACCTGCTGGGAGCCCTCTCGGAGAACATTGGCAACTATGTCTCCTCTTTGAGCCAGCTCACCTTCCGCACCTTCACCTACAGCGAGACCCGCCAGGCGGGCTGGTTCGGCAACTGGACCCTGCTCTACTGGGCCTGGTGGATCTCCTGGTCCCCCTTCGTCGGCCTCTTCATCGCCCGCATCTCCCGCGGACGCACCCTGCGCGAATTCATCCTCGGCGTCCTGTTCGTGCCCACCGCCTTCAATCTGCTCTGGATGACGGTGTTCGGCAACGCCGCCATCTGGGCCAGCCAGCATGAGGGGGGCACAAGCCTCATCAACTCGGTCGGCAACATCGATACCCTGCTGTTCAACTTCTTTGACCTCTTGCCGGGAGCGGACATCACCTCGGCCCTCGCGGTGATCCTCATCAGCGTCTTCTTTGTCACCTCCGCCGACTCGGGAGCCTTCGTCATCGACAACATCGCCACCCAGGGCAAGGAGGGCTCACCGGTCTGGCAGCGCCTGTTCTGGGCTCTGCTGCTCGGGGTCACCGCGGGTACCCTGATGAGCACAGGGGGGCTGGCGGCACTCCAGTCCATGACCCTCATCGCCGCCCTGCCGTTTGCCTTCATCATGGTGCTGCTCTGCCTCGGACTCTGCCGCGGCCTTGTCGCAGACAAGGAGCACTCGGCCAGGCGCCTCTCCCCCGCCACTGACTTCTGGAACGGCAAGCAGTGGCGCACCCGGATGGATCACCTGCTGCGCCCCTCCACCGAGCAGGAGGCCCGCGCCTTTGTGGACAAGGTCGCCCTGCCCGCCCTGACGGCCCTGAGTCAGGAGTTCGCTGCCCGGGGCATCACCAGCCGGGTCGAAGAGGATGGGCCGGATCAGTGCCATCTGCTGGTACCCCAGCAAGGTCGCCGGGACTTCTGCTACGGGGTGCGCATCGAAGCCCGCCCCGCCCCCGCCTTCAACCCCCTGGAGGCGGCCCACAACCACGATCCCGAGGCCCGCATCTTCGAGCCCATCACCTATTTTGCCGATGGCCGCGCCGGTTACGACATCCAGTACCTGACCCGGGACGAGCTGAGTGCCGACGTCTTGCGCCAGTACGAGCGCTATCTGGTGCTGAGCCAGGACGAGGGGCAGGATCTGCTGAGCAGCGCCCCCGAACATACCCAGCCAACCCAGGGAGAGTGATGACCAGGCAGGGATCAAGTCAGCTCCCCGCCCGGAGCTTATGGCCGGGCACACTGGCGGCGAGGGCGGCCCCCACCACCCATCACAACAGAGAAAGGGGCCCCAGGGCCCCTTTCTCGTCACTGCCTCAACCTGCGTTGGTCTCAGAGCCTCACCGGCTCAGGCGGTTTTCACGCACTTCTGGATAAAGCTGTTCTTGGCCGCCCCGGCGAGCTTCTTGTCCGCTGCCGCCTTCTCGCACTGGGCCGCCTTGTCGGCGGCTGCGTCCGTCTTCAGGCACTTTTGCACGAAGCTGTTCTTGGCCGCGCCAGCCAGCTTCTTGTCGGCGGCCGCTTTCTCGCACTGGCTTGCCTTGGCACTGGCAGAGGCATCCTTGACACACTTGCCCACAAAGCTGGTCTTGGCGGCGCCCGCCAGCTTCTTCACCGCCGCCTGGGCCTCGCACTCTTGCTGCGCGCCAGAGGTCGCGCTCTGGGCTACCCCCATTCCCATGCCCATGACCGTCACACACAGACTCAACACCATCAGGATCCGCTTCATATGTCACACTCCCATTGTTCTATCCATTGTGATTGGCCCCCACTCACGCGGGCCAAACGAGGCACCCTCGCCTCGCTGCACTATAGTCCCCCCGCTTGATGACAACCAAAGTGCCGCCGTGCTCGCAAGGCCCCAGCTTCTTCTGTTCACCTCCATCGTCTTACCAAGAGACGACGATTGGTGAGCTGGCGCAAAAAATCCAGTCGTTCCCTGCGGTTGCGCCAACTTTTGACTGGTTTGCGTATGAGGCTTGAGGATATGCTGGTCATTCGGCGCCTATAGCACCATCCGGGCCCCGCCCGCTGGTTAATGGAGCGCATTGGAAGCTGTAATCCAGGGGCGGTAGCGTGAGATGTAGTAATTCTTTGTATTGTCGTACGCAAGACAATGCTCAAGACTTCATCTGTATCTAGCGAACTATTTCATTCATTTATCATATTAAAGGTTTCCAGATTGGGAAAAATTATAGTTCAAATCCCATCAATTAAGGACAATGATTATGGGTACCATTATTTAATAAAACTATCTGAATACATCATAAAGAACCCTAATAATTTTTTTTACCTAGACTTTAAACAGTGTTCGATTATAGAGCAGAACGCAATAACAATTATCGGCGGTCTATGTAACTATATAAATTCCAATCACAGCAGAACACCAAAATCAATCCTTAATATTAGCTCCTATTTAATTCCTGAGCGAGGCATAGGTTTTCAAGTAGACACCATAAGTAAACCAGTATTAGACACTCTGATTGAAACTGGCTTTATGTACTATATAGAAAAAAATTCGTCTATACCGATCAATAATGGGCACATTGGTTATTTTGAGCATGATATAATTCCTGATGACAATGAATTAACAGACTATCTAAGCAATGTTTGGCTCAGTGAAGAAAAACTAAATATTGATTCAAATCTGAAGAACTTAATAATAAGTAAATTGGTAGAGATATTCACCAATGCTTATGGTCACGGACTAAATAAAAACCCTTTCGATTTAAAAGTGATTTCATGCGGCCAATATAGAACGAAATCCAAGCAACTTGCATTATCAGTGCTAGATTTAGGCGGTGGAATAATTGAACGTGTTACTAGTGTTTCACAGCCAGAACTGAAGCCTTCCGAAGCAATGAAATGGGCACTACTGAAGGGTAACTCTACGCGAACTGACAGTTCAAGTGATTTACCGAGAGGTCTCGGCTTTGATATCCTTAAAGAATTTGTTTATATTAATTGTGGAGAAATAAGAATATATAGCAATAACTGTTTAGCAAAATTAAACCCATCTGACTCCAAGTATCATGTCACTCAAACCGATGTGAATTTTCCTGGCACACTCGTTAACATCATTATAAACTGTGACAATAAGAAATATAGCTTCACTCCCAAAAGGGATCACATTGAAGCCTACTTTTAGCTATCAGGAGCCGTATGTATGAAAAAGAATATAATTGTTAGTGAACTTATAGGTCGGAATGCAATATCAATGGCATCCGGCAATAAGCTTTATAAAGAAATGAAGGTCCTTATAGGTGAGGATGCTTATCTGCATATCGACTTTACTAATGTTGAATATTATGCATCTCCATTTTTTAACTCTAGTTTTGGTCTCCTATTAAAAGACATAAGCATTGAGCGCCTTATAGCACATATAAATATAGATGGTATGAATGAAACTGGTCGCTCACTATTAAATTTAGTTATAGATAACGCACTTACATTTTATAAAAATAACACATCAATAATAAAAGTACTTTCTGATCATCAGGAGTGAATATTATACCATGAGTGTTCAAAAAAAACTTTCCACCCCACAAGCAGGGGATTCTTTTTTTATTGATACAAATGTATGGCTTTGGACTACTTACTTTTCATCTCGTGATTTCAGCTCTGCAAACAAGCCTTTCGTTAACTATCAAATAGAGAAGTACCCCAGCTATATAGAGAAAATTCTTGATGCTGGAGCCAGCATGTATCATTCAGCACTCACCCTCACGGAAATTGCTCATGTAATAGAGAGAATAGAATTCGATATATACCGTGAAGACCAAGCAAATCGCCATATAAAATTAAAAGATTTTAGAAAAATAAATACATGCAGAGAAAAGGTTATTTCAGAGATAAAAGCTGCTTGGCAAGCTATCACAAGCATGTCCCGTTGCCTTGACTTTGTAGGAGACTCCGAGCTAAGCCAGAAGTGTATAGAAATATTAAGTACTAGTCAGCTCGATTCCTATGATTCAATCATGACACATGTTGCATTAAAAAATAATATACGAAAGTTCCTTACCGACGACAAAGATTTTGAAACAATCCATGGTCTTGAAGTCTATACCTATCGTAATTAAATGTTAAAGTGAAGGGAATTCCGGGATACCCACAAAATCCTAAAATCTAGGATACCCACCTTTCTGAGCCAGCCATTACTCAGCTGGCTCCATCTGCCATCACACATTTCGCCTCCAAGAACCCGCTCAAGATCGGGTAAATAACGTTTACCCGGCAGGTCGCGTGTTCAGATGTAGTAATGTCAAAAAGGTGGGTGTCCCAATTTAGAATCAGGGCCGTTCTGGGTGACCGGCAACAAAAAAACCATCCCGCCCGGGATGGTTTTTTATTGGATGGCTCGCCAAGCGAGGGCCCTCTTACCACCGCCCCTGTGATGGTTGCTGGTTTCGCGACTCCACCATGGCTATCAGGATGGCCATCAGGCTCGATATCAGCATCAGCCCCATGGCGATGGGAAACGTCACCAGGATGTAAGAGAAACGCCCGATCTCTGCCGCTGGAGAGTCCGATAGCATGATCATTGGCAGGGGGAAGACCAATAATAGGGCCAGGTAAAACATGATCCTGGCGATCATCAGGGGGGTTTTGAGGGACTGGGTCACTATTTTTCGGTACGGCCACATGATGGTTTGCTCCCTGCACTGTGGTGTTGTTGTTGTCGATAAGCCGCGCCGTCGAGGCATCTGCGGCTCTGCTCGTCCATGAAGGGTGTCAAGCAGTCCCCTGATTAGCAGCCACGGCAGACCGGGTCAACGGGCCACGGAGGGACGGGTCAACGGGCCACGGAGGGCCGGAAATGACCCACAGACAGGGTTGTGCTGCCAGGGGCGAACATAACAACGAGAGTGCAAACCAGATTCGTAAAAACGTCGCAGCAATCACTGTCAGCACACTTTCTGCCAGCAGGTTGTGAGGCACAACCAAAACGGGGAGTTGCGCCGTGGGCTGCGCTGTGATGCCCCCTCCCAGGCAGAGCGGTGCCCTGCGTGCGGCTCGGGTTCTCCGGCCTGGATGGCTTGGCTCTTGCTACTCAATCTGGCTACTCAATCTGACTAACCGGTCTGGCTGCACGGCCTTGATGGTGAGCCTTGATTACGCACGCTATACACGCACTCTGGCTACGCCGAGCCAGTGTGACTGCGCTAGTCGGTTGCAGGCCGATCGCCGGGCTGCTATGCCCCCAGCAGCGTGGTGCCGTAGGAGTTGTCCACCGTGCAGCGCCACTGCCCGCCGGGCTCTTTGCGAAACACATAGGTAGCGCGCCGGGTTTCAGCAATCCACCCCTCTCCGCCCGGGTAGCGCAGCCGGGTCTCCATGATCACCAGGGCATTGTCGGCCCCCTCGATCACCTCCATGGCCCCCTGGGTCACCTCAAGCTGACCGTCAAAGTAATCGGAGATGGCAGTGAAGGCGCGGCGGATGGCGGGAATGCCACGCACTACCATGCCGGGTTTGACCACCAGGGCGGCGTCTTCGGCGTAGAAGGCCATCAGGGCGTCGAAGTCGCGCCGGGAGATGGCGGCGTCACAGGTCTCGATCAGGGTGCGAAGGGGATGCGGGCTCATGCCGTGCTCCTTGTTTCAGGGGGATCAGGGCGGGCTACCCGCCCTATACCGGACATCAATACCGGACATAAAAAAATCCCCCGCTTTCGCGAAAAAGCGGGGGATCGTCAGCGTCTCATGACGGCTTAACCGAGCAGGAAGGCCTTGAGGCGGCCAAAGTCTGCGGGCAGATCGTGAGACAGGAGCGGCAGCGCGGCGTGCTTGGCGAGCGGGCCCGGCAGCGGCACATCCAGATTCAGGATCTCGTCTACCGACTCCTTGAACTTGGCCGGATGGGCGGTGCACAGGAACACCCCAACCTCGTCTTGCCCAAGCTGTTCGTTCAGCAGATCCCAGGCAATCGCCCCGTGGGGCTCGCACAGGTAATCCAGCTGATGCAGGCGTTTGAGCGCATCGCGAGTCTGGGCATCATCACGCATCCCTGAGCCCAAGGTTTCCAGCGCCCAGCCCTTGCGACGGCACAGCTCTTCCACGCGCGGCCAGTTGTTGGGGCGGCTCACGTCCATGGCGTTCGACAGGGTCGCGACTGTCTGGTGCGGCTCCCACTGGCCGGTTTTCAGGTAGCGCGGCACGGTGTCGTTGGCGTTGGTGGCGGCGATAAAGCGCTTCACCGGCAGCCCCAGCGCCTTGGCGATGAGACCCGCGGTGAGGTTGCCGAAGTTGCCGGACGGCACGCTGATGACCGCCTTGGCCCGTTGGGCTTTCGGCAGCTGGGCCACGGCTTCGAAGTAGTAGCAGACCTGGGCCAGCAGGCGGCTGATGTTGATGGAGTTGGCGGAGTTGAGGCCGATGGCGGTCTTGAGCCCTTCATCGTCGAAGGCATCCTTGACCAGTGCCTGACAGGCATCGAAGTCACCGTCGATGGCGAGGGTGCGGATGTTGCCGCCTAAGGTGCAGAAGAGCGCCTCCTGCAAGGGGCTTATCTTGCCCTTGGGGTAGAGGATCACCACTTCAATCCCCTCCAGGCCGTAGAAGGCGTGGGCCACGGCGGCGCCGGTGTCGCCGGAGGTGGCGGTGAGAATGGTGATCTTGTCATTGGTTCTGAACGCAGCCAGACACTGGGCCATGAAGCGGCCGCCGAAATCCTTGAACGCCAGGGTCGGGCCGTGGAACAGCTCCAGGGCATAGGTGCCATCTTTCAGCTTCACCAGGGGCGCCGGGAAGGTGAAAGCGGCGTCGATAAGCTCGCTCACCTTGGCAGCCGGTACTTCGTCACCCAGCAGGTGGCTCAGGATGCGGGCCGAGCGCTCGGCCAGCGGCAGATCCAGCAGGGCATCCACGTCGGCCAGCGGCTCCAGGGTCTCTGGGAAGAACAGCCCCTGCTCGCGGCCCAGACCCTGACGCACCGCCTGGGCGAAGCTCACCTGTTCACTCTTGTCCTTGATGTTGTAAAGATTCATAGCTCGCTTCCTGTTACCCGTGCCCCGGCCATGTCCAGTTTGCAGACCCGGGCAAATCCATCTTCATTGCGCACGAAGTGCGCTTCCATCCACTCTTTCATGCGTTCGGCCTGGGCCAGATCCTTCATCACCACGAACACGGTGGGACCGGACCCCGAGATGCCGGTGGCCAGCGCCCCGTTCTGGGCCCCCTGGGCCCGCACCTCGTTGAAGCCTTCAATCAGGGCCGCGCGATAAGGCTCGGCGATCACGTCTTTCAGGACGCTGGCGGCCAGCCCTTCCTGGCGGCTGTAGCTGGCATGCACGAAGGCGGCAAGCCGGCGGCCATAGGTGAGGCAGTCCTGGCGGCGATACTGGGCCGGCAGGATGGCGCGGGCGGCAGCGGTGGAGACCACGGTGCCCGGGTAGCAGACCACCCAGTACCACTCGTCAAACACCGGGATGCCCTGGCTGATGACGCCCCCCTCCTCCAGCACCAGCTGCATGCCGCCCAGATAACAGGGCGCCACGTTGTCGTAATGGACGGAGCCGGAGATCTTCCCTTCCATCTCCCCCATCAACAGCAGCAGGTCGTGTTCATTCAGGGGCGCGCCGTGGAAGGCGTTCAGCCCTTCCAGCGCCGCCACCACGCTGCAGGCGCTCGATCCCAGGCCCGAGCCCACCGGCAGGTTCTTCTCCAGCACCATTTCCAGCGGCTTGAGACCCAGGCCGCGCTTCTCGAGCGCCTCGCCATAGGCGACCCAGCAGTCGTGGAGGATGTTCTTTTTCGGGTCGTCCGGCAACTTGTGGGCGTAACGGCCCACGGAAGAGAGAGCGAAAGGCACCTCTGCCGATTTGACCTGGACGCGGTCACCCAGCAGGGAGCCATCCACGGGGGCGAGCGCTGCCCCCAGGACGTCAAAACCCACGCTCAGGTTGGCGCTGGAGGCCGGGGCATAGGCCACCACGCTGCCGCCGATTTCTACATTCGGGTTCATCTCTGAACTCATGTTACAGCTCCTGCTTCCAGTTCTGGGTGCGCAGCACGTCGGCGAAGACACCGGCGGCGGTCACTTCGGTCCCTGCGCCATAGCCGCGCAGTACCAGGGGGATGGGCTGGTAATAGGTGGAGAAGAAGGCGAGCGCGTTCTCCCCGTCTTTTACCTTGAACAGGGGCTCGTCGCCACCCACCGCCTTGATGGCCACCTTGCACTTGCCACCCTCGATGGAGCCGACGTAACGCAGCACCTTGCCTTCACGCTGGGCCGCCGCGAACTGGTCGCGGAACCAGCCGTCGGCCTCGGGCAGGCGGGCCATGAAGGCTTCCACGTCGCCGCTCACGTCAAAGCCCGGCGGCAGTGCCTGCTCCACCTCCACATCGGAGAGCTCCAGCGCCATGCCGGCCTCGCGGGCCAGGATCAGAAGCTTGCGAGCCACGTCCATGCCGTTGAGATCGTCACGGGGATCCGGCTCGGTGAAGCCGTTGCCGCGGGCGATCTGGGTAGCCTCGGAGAAGGCCATCCCCTCGTCCAGCTTGCCGAAGATGAAGGAGAGCGACCCGGACAGGATGCCGTCGAAGGCGCGCAGCTTGTCACCGGCCTTGATGAGGTTTTGCAGGTTCTCGATGACCGGCAGGCCCGCGCCCACGTTGGTCTCGTACAGGAACTTGCGACGGGTCTGGCGGGCGGTGCGACGCAGCGCCTTGTAGTAATCCAGCGACCCGGTGTTGGCCTTCTTGTTCGGGGTGACCACGTGGAAGCCGGCCCCGAGGAAATCGGCGTACTGGACGGCCACGGCTTCGCTCGAGGTGCAGTCGACGATCACCGGGTTGATGAGGTGGCTCTCTTCCACCAGCTTCTTCACCGCCTCCAGGCTGAAGCTGCCTTGTGCTTCCACCAGCTGTTCACGCCAGTTGGCGAGGGCCAGACCGTCCTTGTTGACCGCCATCTGACGGCTGTTGGCGATGCCCACTACACGCAGGCCGGTGCCCTGCTCGGCCAGTACCGGCTGCTGGCGGGCAATCTGATCCACCAGGGCTGCACCGACGCCGCCCACCCCGACCACGAAGAGATCGATGAACTGCTGGCTGCCAAAGAAGTTCTGGTGGCACGCCTTGATGGCTTCCGCCACCTTGCCGGAGCGCACGACCGCGGAGATGGAGCGCTCACTCGATCCTTGTGCGATGGCGACGATGTTGATGGAGGCCTGGGCCAGGGAGGTGAAGAAGCGCGCCGCCATCCCCTTGGAGGTACGCATGCCGTCACCGATGAGGGAGATGATGGCCAGATCGGTCATGATCTCGAGCGGGTCCAGCAACTGGTTCTTGAACTCCAGCTCGAACTCGCGCTCCAGCACCTTGCGGGTCTTGTCGCTGTCGTAGCTGTGGATACAGAAGCTGACGCTGTACTCGGAGGACGACTGGGTGATCAGCACGATGCTGACCCCGGCGCGGGAGACGGCGGAGAAGATGCGACCGGCCATGCCCACCATGCCCTTCATGCCGGGACCGGAGACGTTGAACATGCACATGCCGGAGAGATCCGAGATGGCCTTCACCTTCAGATCGTCATCCCCCTGATCGACCCCGATGAGGGTACCCGGACCCTGGGGGTTGAAGCTGTTCTTGATGAGGCAGGGAATGTGGAACTGGGCCACGGGGGCGATGGTCTTCGGGTGCAGCACCTTGGCACCGAAGTAGGAGAGCTCCATCGCCTCTTTATAGGAGAGGGTTTTGAGCAGGTAGGCATCCGGTACCAGGCGCGGGTCGCAGTTGTAGCAGCCCTCCACGTCGGTCCAGATCTCGCAGCACTCGGCATCGACGCAGGCGGCCAAGACGGCTGCGGAATAGTCGGAGCCGTTGCGGCCCAGCAGCACGGTCTCGCCCTTGTCGCTGCCACCGGTGAAGCCCGGCATCAGGTAGAGACAATCAGAGCGCAGGCCCTTGGCGGCGAAGCGCACCCGGGAGGCTTCGATGTCCACATGGGCTTCGAGGTAACCGCCATCGGTGACCAGCAACTGCTCGGGCACGATGAGATCCAGCTCGAGGCCGCGCACCCGCAAGAGCTCGTGCATGAAGGCGATGGAGAGGTTCTCGCCACGGCTCAGGATGCGGGCCTGGACGTTGTCCGGGCACAGCCCCAGCAGACGGATACCCTGCATCAGCCGCTCCACCTGATCCAGTTCACTGGTCAAACGAGCCTGCAGCGCCTTGTCATCCAGCGCGGGATAGGCGGCCTTCAAGCCGGCCAGCAGACGGGAGAAGATACCGTTGATCTCGAACAGGGTACTGCTTGCATCCATGCCGCGACTGGTCTGTTCCACCAGGGCGACCAGGTGATTGGTCACCTTGGCCGGTGCCGACAGCACCAGGGCCACCTGGGATTGGCCATGGGTATTCACCGCGATATCGGCAACCCGCAAGAAACGCTCTGCGTCGGCCAGTGACGACCCGCCAAATTTCAACACTCTCATCGCTATCTCCCTGTATTCCCTGCAAATTGATCTGCTAATTGGTCTAAAAACAATCCAACAAAAAAGGCCCGTACTGGGTGGGTACGGGCCTTTTTCTGATTTCTGTGCTTGTTCGTCAGCGCATCAACCGGCCCCAGTGCCACCTGTGGTGGTACCGGTAATAATGGTGGTGGTGATGACGTTGGTGAATAGCTGCATGACGAACACTCTTGAACGAATCTGGTTGTTAGCAATACCGCGCCCGGCGAGGGGCTGTCAACCTAAACCTCCTTGCCAAACTTGCGGGCAAGGTCTTTGCAGAGCAGATGGAGCATATTGAGATCCCGCTGCGGCAGCATGGGCACCCGGTCCATCACCCATTGATGCAGTTTTTCATCCTGCGAAACTCCGAGTTCACCAAGCAATTCTGCTGTTTTTGATTTCAGCACGCGAACCTGCCCGGCACTCTCGAAATTTTCTGCTACGTCCTGCTCGTCGCTCACTTTCTGGTCATCGAGCAGCGGACTCAGCTCATAGGCATACAGCATGATCGCCTGACCCAGATTCAGGGACGGGTATGAGACCTTGAGAGGCAGGTAGCTGATGAGATCCACCTGGGCAAGCTGTTCGTTGGAGAGTCCGGACTCCTCGCAGCCAAACACGATGGCCACCTTCTCGAGGGAGGGCTTGGCCCTGATCTGGTCGCGAATGTCCGCCGGGGTGAGGTAGTGCTGGTAGCGGCCGCGCTGCCGGGCGGTGGTGGCGACCACCAGATCCATGTCCGCCAGGGCCTCTTCCAGGGTGTCGAAGGCTTGCGCATCCGTCAGGATCTCCTGCGCCCCGTGGGCAACCCAGCTCGCCTCCTCCTCTTCGTGCACCCGGCTCCCCACCAGTCGCATGGCATCGAAGCCCATGGTCTTCATGGCGCGGGCAGCAGCCCCCACGTTGGCGGCACGGGCGGGCGACACCAGCACAAAATAGAGTTTCATCGGGTTCTCTCCAGGATGGGGCCGACGCCGCGAACTGCGGCGAACCGTCGGCAAAACAGGGGCGCAATCTACCGTTTATCCCGAAATATTGCCACTTGAACAGATGTTTGGATGTTGCCATAGTGGCCTTGGACGCGAGTCCGCCGCCTCAGGGCACTGACGCCATGGGCCCGACAGATCACAAGGAAGAGAGAGATGCAGCAGCCATTGGAGCAAGCGGTCGCCGAGACGATCCTGCAACGTTTTGAGTCGTTTTACAGCCGCTTTCTCGAGATAACCCAGGGCAGCAAGAGCCGTTTCGAGAACAGCGACTGGCTGGGGGTCCAGCTCGCCGGTCGAGAGCGCATCCGCCTCTATGATCACCATGTCGGCGCCACCACGGCGCAGATCAAACAGATGATGGGGGAGCAGCTGCCGACCCAGGCCCTGCTCAAGCAGGTGAAAGGCGCCTTCAGCGATCTCCTGCCCCGCTGCGAGAACTTCGAGGTGGCGGAGTCCTTCTTCAATTCCGTCTATCGCCGCATCTTCCGCCATCGCAACATCCGCGACGAGAACCTTTATATCCACCCCTTCGTGAGCCGGGGCGACAAGCCTGACCTGGGATCCTTGCTGCGTATCTATCGCACCGATCTCTCCCACCTGCCCCAGACCCTGAGCCAGCTGCTCGGGGATTACAGCTTCACCCTCCCTTTCGAAGACAAGCAGCGGGACATCATGGACATCCACCGCCATCTGGCAGAGAGCGGCCCGGCCATCCTGCACGAGGAGCCCTTCGCCATCGAGCTGCTCAGGGAGGTGTTCTATCGCAACAAGGGAGCCTATCTGGTGGGGCTCATCCGGGTGAAGGGAGAAGTCTATCCCTTCATCCTGCCCCTGCTCAGCACCGGTCAGAGCATCTATGTGGACACCGTCATCTTCGAGCCGGAGCTGGCCTCCATCGTGTTCGGCTTCGCCCGCGCCTACTTCATGGTTTATGCCCCGGTACCGGCGCTCTTTGTGGCCTTCCTTCGCCAGATCATGCCCCGCAAGCCGGACTATGAAATCTACAACGCCATCGGCTGCCAGAAACACGGCAAGACCGAGCTCTATCGTCACTACCAGCAGCACCTGGCCCAGAGCCGGGAGCAGTTCGTCATTGCGCCCGGCATCAAGGGGATGGTGATGAGCGTGTTCACCCTCCCCTCCTACGATGTGGTGTTCAAGGTGATAAAAGACGAGTTTACCCCGCCCAAGGAGGTGAGCCACGAGCAGGTGAAGGAGAAATACCGGCTGGTAAAACAGCACGATAGAGTGGGCCGCATGGCAGATACCCAGGAGTTCACCAACTTCGAGTTTCCCCTCGATCGCATCTCGCCGGAGCTGTTGACCGAGCTCAAGGCGGTGGCGCCTTCTGCGCTGACCCTCACCGCCGACAAGCTGGTGATCAAGCACCTCTACACCGAGCGCAAGATGATCCCCCTGAACCTCTATCTGGATCAGGCGGACGAACAGCAGACCCGCCTCGCCCTGGAGGAGTACGGCAACGCCATCCGCCAGCTCGCGGCGGCCAACATCTTCCCCGGCGACATGCTGTTCAAGAACTTCGGGGTGACTCGCCACGGCAGGGTGGTCTTCTACGACTACGACGAGATCTGCTATATGACGGAGTGCAACTTCCGCCAGATCCCGCCGCCGCGCTACCCGGAGGACGAGTGGAGCGCCGAACCCTGGTATTCGGTGGCACCCAACGACATCTTCCCGGAGGAGTTCGCCACCTTCCTGCTGCAAAAACCCCAGGTGCGGGAGATCATGATGCAGTTGCACAAGGAGCTCTTCGATGCCAACTACTGGAAGATGCTGCAGAGCAACATCAAGGAGGGGATGTTCGAGGATGTCTATCCCTACCGACGCAAGAAGCGGTTTCGCTTCCAGCGAGGGGGATGACCCGGCATCAGGCACAAAAAGGGACGCCATGGCGTCCCTTTTCACATTCTTCTGCACGCTGGCGCAGGGGTCGCCTGCGACAGCCTTTGACGAGATTCCGGCTTATTTCACGGCGTCAAAGGTCAGCAAGGTGGCCTTGTCGGCATCCTTTAGCACCAGCTGTTTGCCGCTGATCTGGAAGCTCGCCACCTTCTCCAGGGTCTGCAGGTAGTTCATCTCCTTGCCGGCCAGATCCCCCGCACACATCATGCGCGTCGAACCCATGGCGCCCAGCGTCAACACGCCGTCACCCTGCTCTGTGATGCCGCCAAAGTAGCGGTTGCAGCCGCCCTTGCCCGCCACCTTGTCACCGGCGACCTGCAGGGTGAAGGTATCACCGCTCGCCCCTTGCAGTTGCCAGGTCGATGCCTGCAATTGTGCCAGAGTGGAACCCGTAGTCATGGCGCAGCCTCCCAGGGCCAGAGCGGCCAGCAGGATCAGTTTGTTGTTCATCAGTTCACCTCGTGATGGAGCGTGTCGTAACGACACGGAGTGAGGGGCCTGTGTACCATGACTGCAGCGTCAATCAAAACTCTTTTATTGTGATCGGGGTTCCCTTTACTCCCCGCTGGCATGTGCCATGCTTGTAGTCCTGTTCGGACCCAGGGAGGGGAAACGAATGGTCAAGTCTCTCGTCATCGCAATGGCATCCAGCCTCGTCTTTTCGGCTCAGGCCGCCGACTGGAGTTTTCTCCAGACCGAATCGGATAACCCGCTCTACGTCAAAAGCTATTCCGGCGTACTGCTCGGCAACCAGAGCCACCTGGGCGACAACTTCGACCTCTGGCTCATCAATACCGGCTATCAATACCCGCTTCAGGATGACATCAGCCTCTACATGGAGGCCGGCCCCGCCATCGGCCCCCAAAGTGGGCAGGCCGGCTTCAATATCAGCTCTGGGGTGCGCTATCGCCTCTCCCCGTCACTCAACATCGGCAGCCAGCTCAAACAGCTGGAGGTGAGCAAGGCCAGCACCCTGCTGGAGCTCAACAGCAGCCTGCTGGTGACCCCCTCCCTGGCCATCACCGCCAATTACGGACTCAGTGCCTTCAGTACGGAACACTTTCTCACTCTGGGAGTGGGCTTCAACTTCTGAGGCTCAGAGGAGCCTGGCGCCGCTCACCAGCACACCGTTGAGGTCGGCGTAGACATAGTCGCCGGGCGCTATGGTCACACCGGCAAAAGAGACCACGGTGTCCAGCGTGCCCAGGCCCCGTTTTTCGGTCTTGACCGGGCAGGGGGCCAAGGCCTTGACACCCAGCGCCAGGGTCGCCAGCGTCCCCACATCCCGCACGGCACCATTGATGAGGATCCCCTCCCACCCCTGCTCCACCGCCTTGATGGCCAGCTGATCCCCGAGCAGCGCCCGACGCAGGGAGCCGCCCCCGTCGATCACCATCACCTTGCCATGGCCGGGACGATTGACCAGCTCACGCACCAGGCTGTTGTCTTCAAAGCAGGAGAGGGTCACGGCCTCGCCGTAAAACAGCGCCTTGCCGCCATAGTCCTGAAACAGGGGGTCAGCGATCCTAAGGGCATCGCCATGTTCATCGCAAAGGTCGGGCAGCAGGTCCAGCATGATCATCATCCTTCCATGGAGTGAAATGTGTTCGCTCATTCTTTCATCATGTCGGGGCGCTGACAATCCACCGGCCGGGTGTCCTGTCCGGATGGCGGGGGGCCATGTCAGCCTGAAGGCCTGAACCGCCAGCGGGACGCAAGCGCCCCCAGATGACAGGGCGTCCCTTCCAGCAACACGGGCACCAGCCAGAGCTCTCCTTCACGCACCCAATAGAGGGCATTCTGGCCAAATCGGGCGGCCAACCGGATCGCCTCTGGCAGCGAAAGCGGCAACAACAGAGACGCCTCCTGCCAGCGCCCATCCTCATCGCTCCCCCAGACCTCTCCCATGACGGGACACTCGCCCACTTGCCGGACAAGGGCTCGCTGGCGACGGGCATTGCGGCGCAGCCCCACCCACTGGCTGGCCGGGTTCCAGGCCGTGACAATGGCATAGGCTGGGCAGTTGGGGGGTGCAAAGGGGGCGATGAAGCACACTTTTCTGTAGTTTTCCCACAAAGTCATGTCAACCACATGTTACATCCCATTACATTTATTAAGGGCGAAAAAGCGGGTCAGCCCAAGTATGATGCTGCGAACTCGGGGATTGACTTATATCAAAGCTGAGTTAAAAAGTTGCTATCTGACGGCAAAGAGTGTTGTTATGCGCCTGTTAACTGATAAAATGCAGCAACTTTTGTAATGGACTACCTCTCCGGGCTTCTCTTGTTCAGACTTGTTGAGAGCCCATGTACGGCACAGGGATGCTTGCCGACATAGTTACCAAATTCGCGATGATTCGACCTGATATTCATACCCAGGATGACGTAATAAATTTTCAGGACCGGTCGGATAACGCCAAAGAGTGTTAAAATTTCGATAATTAACTGATAAGAATCTGGGAATACTCATGCAAACACCACATATTCTGATCGTCGAAGACGAGCTGGTCACCCGCAACACCCTCAAGAGCATCTTCGAAGCCGAAGGCTACATCGTGCTGGAAGCCAACAACGGTGACGAGATGCACCAGGCCCTGACCAGCCACACCATCAACCTGGTGATCATGGACATCAACCTGCCGGGCAAGAACGGCCTGCTGCTGGCGCGCGAGTTGCGTGAAGATGACAACATCGCCCTGATGTTCCTGACCGGTCGCGACAACGAAGTGGACAAGATCCTGGGGCTGGAGATCGGCGCAGATGACTACATCACCAAGCCGTTCAATCCCCGTGAACTGACCATCCGTGCCCGCAACCTGCTGAGCCGCACCATGAACGTGGCCGCCGGTGGCGAAGAGAAGAAGCTGGTGGAACGTTATCTGTTCAATGGCTGGGCCCTGGACATCAACAGCCGCGCCCTGGTCAGCCCGGCAGGGGACATGTTCAAGCTGCCCCGCTCCGAGTTCCGCGCCATGCTGCATTTCTGCGAGAACCCGGGCCAGATCCAGACCCGTGCCGAGCTGCTCAAGAAGATGACGGGCCGCGAACTCAAGCCCCACGACCGCACCGTGGACGTGACCATCCGCCGTATTCGCAAGCACTTCGAGAGCGTGGGCGACACCCCGGAGATCATCGCCACCATCCATGGCGAAGGCTATCGCTTCTGCGGCGAGCTGGAGCAGGAGTAATCCTCCCCACTCCCGAGTTGAAAAGGCGCCCTGTGGCGCCTTTTCCATGTCTGCAAGTCGCCCCCAGGCAACTTGCCCCTCAAAAAATGCACAACAAAAAGCCCACTCGCAGGAGTGGGCTTTTTGTGTGAAGACTGGAGCGGGCAGCGGGAATCGAACCCGCATCATCAGCTTGGAAGGCTGAGGTAATAGCCATTATACGATGCCCGCTAGGCATCAAAACTTGCTTGGTGTGATGGGGAATCCCCACGACAGACAGCCATCTGGCTGATATGGACAACGGCGCGTGCCGCTATCTGGAATGTGGAGCGGGTGATGGGAATCGAACCCACGTATGCAGCTTGGGAAGCTACCGTTCTACCATTGAACTACACCCGCGTCAGTGGCCTCTACTATATGCATTTTGCCGCCGAGCGCAATCACCGACCTCGCATTTTTTGCCATAAATCAAGCTGTTCGGCCAACTAATGAGCATGAAGCCGATTTTTCACACAATGATGTTCCTCCGCCCGGTTCTGCAAGGTTGCCAAGCCGTGGGGGCGACGATAGTCTTGCGCCACTCGTTTGAGGAGGGTGGTAATGGACAAGAACAGACAGAAACATCTCTATGGCTGGTTGCGCAAACAATCGGGCCATGGTCGGCGCTGGATCGGCATCTCCATCGCCTTCGGGCTGGGTCAGGGCGTCCTGATGGTGATGCAGGCCTGGTTGCTGGCGACCCTGCTGCACGGTTTCATCATCGAAGGCTCCACGCCGGAGCACTCCGCCCCCCTCTTCATCAGTCTGTTGCTGGTGACCCTGACCAAGGCGGCCCTGGCCTATGGCCGCGAGGTGGCGAGTTTCAAGGCGGGCAGTGCGGTGCGCCAGGCCATCCGCGAGCTGGTACTCACCCGCCTCGCCAGGCTCGGCCCTGCCTATATCCAGCGTCGCCCCGCCGGTAGCTGGGCCAGCCTGCTGCTCGAGCAGATCGAAGAGATGCAGGACTTCTTCTCCCGCTATCTGCCCCAGATGGCCATCGCCGTCTTTATTCCCCTGGTGATCCTGGTCTCCGTGTTCCCGGTCAACTGGGCGGCGGGCCTCATTCTGCTCGGCACGGCCCCCCTCATTCCTCTCTTCATGATCCTGGTGGGGGTGGGTGCCGCCGATGCCAACCGCCGCAACTTCCAGTCGCTGGCGCGCCTCTCAGGCCACTTCCTCGATCGCCTGAAGGGACTTCGCACCCTGCAGCTTTTCATGCGTACCCGGGCGGAAGGGGAGGCCATCCGCGATGCATCGGAAGATTTTCGCGAGCGCACCATGGAGGTACTGCGCCTCGCCTTCCTGAGCACGGCCGTGCTGGAGTTCTTCGCCGCCATCGCGGTGGCCCTGGTGGCCGTCTACTTCGGTTTCTCCTACATCGATCACCTCAATTTTGGCAGCTATGGCGTCAAGGTCACCCTCTTTACCGGCCTGTTCGTGCTCTTCCTCGCCCCCGAGTTCTACGCGCCGCTGCGGGAACTCGGTGCCCACTATCACGCCAAGGCACAGGCCATTGGCGCCGCCGAACAACTGCTGGAATTTCTCGAGGCCGACGTGAGCGAACCCGCCTCCGGGACGCTCCCTTTCCATGCGGATGGCCCCGTCAAGGTAGAAGCCCGCAGCCTGGAAGTGCTGAGCGCCGAGGGCAAGGTGCTGGTCGGTCCCCTCGATTTCACGCTGGAAGCCGGCACGCGCACCGCCCTGGTCGGCATCAGCGGCGCGGGCAAGAGCTCCCTGGTCAATGCCCTGCTCGGTTTTGCCCCCTATCGCGGTTCCCTGTGCGTCAACGGAGTGGAACTTCGTACCCTGGACATCAGCCAGTGGCGCCAGCAGCTAGGCTGGCTCTCCCAGAATCCCCAACTCTTCCACAGCTCCCTGCGGGACAACCTGCTTCTGGCCAGACCATCCGCCAGCGACGCCGAGCTGGAATCCGCGCTCAAGCGCGCCCAGGCCTGGGAGTTCGTCAACGAGAAAGGGCTGGACTATCGGGTCGGGGATCAGGCGGGCGGTCTCTCCGTCGGCCAGGCCCAGCGCATCGCCCTTGCCCGTACCCTGCTCAAGACGACCCAGATGATGGTGCTGGATGAACCCACTGCCAGCCTGGATCGCCATTCTGAGCGAGCCGTCATGAGCGCCCTCGAACAGGCCGCACAAGGTCAGACCCTGCTGATGATCACCCACCGCCTCGATCAGCTCAGCCAGATGGACAACATCCTGGTGCTGGCGCACGGCAAGCTGGTGGAGCAGGGACGTTTTGCCGCACTCGGCGAGGCCCAGGGCCCCTTCGCCCGCCTCCTGTCGCAATCCCAAGGTTTCGGAGACTCTCTCGATGACTGATCTATTGCCGTTCCTGCGCCTTTATCGCCAGCACTGGCTCAGCCTCTCCATCGGCCTGCTGCTGGCCCTGGTCACCCTGGTGGCCGGCATGGGCCTGCTCTCCCTCTCCGGCTGGTTCCTCTCCGCCGCCGCCGTCGCCGGGCTGGCGGTCGCCACCCGAGACACCTTCAACTACATGACCCCTGCGGGGGGCGTGCGTTTCTTCTCCATCGTGCGCACCGCCAGTCGCTGGGGCGAGCGGGTCGTGAGCCACGACGCCACCTTCCGGGTGCTGACCCGGCTGCGGCTCTGGTTCTGGCAAAAGCTCTCCCCTCTCTCCCCCGGCTCCCTTGCCGGTTTTCGCCAGGCTGACCTGCTCAACCGTCTGGTGGCCGACATCGATGCCATGGATCACGTCTATCTGCGCCTCATCACCCCCATTGGGGCGGCGCTGCTGAGCTGCCTCGGGCTGGTCTTCTTCCTCTCCTTCTTCGATGGTCGCCTGGCGCTGACGCTGGGAGCCATTCTACTCTTTGGCATGCTGGCCTTGCCCCTGGTCTTCTATTTTGCCGGGCGCGCGCCGGGCCGCCAGCTCATCGCCGAGAAGTCCAACCTGCGCACCCGCATGGTGGACTATCTGGACGGCCAGGCCGAACTGCAGATGTTCGCCGCCGCTCCCGAGGCGCTCACCGGATTGCAGCAGGCGGAGCAGGCCCTGATCCGGGCCCAGGCCCGCATGGCCCGCGTCAGCGGCCTGGCCGCCTTCTCGGTGCAGTTGCTGAGCGGCTGGACTCTGACCCTGATGCTCTGGCTGGCCGGTCACGGCGTCGGTGGCAATGCCCCTGACCCCATCACGGCACTCATGGTGTTCGCTACCCTGGCGAGCTTCGAGGCGCTGCTGCCGCTGGCCGGTGCCTTCCAGCACCTCTCCACCAGCCTCACCTCCGCCCGCCGTCTCAACGAGATCCTGCAAGAGGCCAAGGCGCCGGAGTGGGGAGCACAGCAAGCCCCCGCTGCCCGGGGTGCCGTGCAGATAAGCGACCTGTATTTCACCTATCCAGGCCAGGATGCACCCGTGCTGCAAGGGTGCACCCTGCAACTGCATGCCGGAGAGAAGCTGGCGCTGCTGGGGCAGACCGGCTGTGGCAAGTCCACCCTGATGGGGTTGCTGACCCGGGAGTGGACGGCCCTATCGGGGGAGATCCTGCTCGATGGCAAGCCCCTCACCGATTACAGCGAAGAGGCGCTGCGCGCCTCCTGCTCCGTGGTGAGCCAGCGGGTCCACCTGTTTGCCGATACCCTGCGTGGCAACCTCACCCTGGCCGCCCCCGGAGCCAGCGACGAACGGCTCATCGAGGTACTCACCCAGGTGGGGCTCGGAACTCTGCTGCGCGATGAGGGTGAGCAGGCCGAACAGGGACTGGATGCCTGGCTCGGGGATGGCGGGCGTCCGCTCTCCGGCGGGGAGCGCCGCCGCATCGGCATCGCCCGCGCCCTGCTCCACGATGCACCGCTCTGGCTGCTGGACGAGCCCACCGAAGGGCTCGATACCCAGACCGAACGGGAGATCATGGATCTGCTGCTGACCCTGGGGGCGGATCGCACCCTGCTGCTCATCTCCCACCGCCTGCTGGGGCTGGAACGGATGGACAGGGTAGCCCTGATGGAAGAGGGTCGCATCCGTCTGTGTGCCCCCCACCAGGAGCTGCTGGAAGATGATCACTACCGCAGCCTGCACCGGCGGCTGGCCCCCGCCTGATCCGGGATCGTCTCGCTACAATCCATTGATATGGCTAAAAATGGGGCTGGTCGCCATCGGCGACTGCCCCCTATAATGGCCCACTCGCCACCCAACAAGATGCCGATATGAAACGCCTGATCCTGATGATGCCCCTGATTGCCTCCGGTTGCGCCGACTTCGCCTTCAACAGCAATCTGGACAAGGAAAACTTCGACGAGTACTTCAAGCCGGGGAGCGTGCGGATCTACGAGCAGAGCGAGCTCGCCGACCTCAACTACCTCTATCTCGGCACCGTCGAGGGGGAATCCTGCCAGAGCGATGCCAATCAGGCGGTGCCCAATGCCGGTGAAGCCCGCACCCTGGCCCGCCGCCGCGTGGCGGACATGGGGGGCAACGGCGTCAGCTTCGACAAGTGCGCCGAGTTCAGCGACGTGCCCGGCTGCCTGAAGCAGGTGATCTGCTACGGTCAGGCGCTGAAAGTGGCCGAAGAGAAGTAAGTCCTGCCATGGCGATCGCCATCGTGCGACTCGGCAGCCCCCGCCTCGAGGATGAGGGGCTTCGCATCGGCACCGTGCGTCGCCCCCCTCGCGGCGTGCCCAAAGCGGCGTTCGCCAGCCAGGATTGGTACGACGTCTGGTTCCCCAATCTGGCCCCCAGCGCCGAGACCATGAAACTCGGTCAGGCTGCCGACACCCCGGCCCGGTGGACCGCCTTCTGCAAGCAGTACAAGGCCGAGATGGCCGCCCCGGCCGCGAAGCACGATCTGGCCCTGCTGGCCGCCCTCTCCCACACCACCCATTTCTCGGTGGGGTGCTACTGCGAACAGGAGTCCCGCTGCCATCGCAGTGTGCTGAGGCCCCTGCTGGCCGAGGCGGGTGCGGTGCTGCGCTGAGCGCCCGTCATGGATGAACACCCCACATGAGAAGAGGGCACCCCAGGGTGCCCTCTTCTTTATGATGTCGGCTAGGCTGTGTTCTCAAAATGCTGGTTTTCTGTCCACACATAACTCGCGCAAGTAGCGAAGGCAGAAAGCCAGTTTGATAAAGGCTGCAAAACTCTTGGCTAGCTTTTCAT